>DATBQN010000440.1:0-3242 GCA_036560825.1 Thermoanaerobaculia bacterium | reverse complement strand
GCGCGGGCGGTGTGGAGGGGATCGACCTCAGCGGCGGTGGCGAGGCGGCGGCGGGTCTCGGCATCGAGCGCTACGGCTTGGCGGAAGCGCGCGCCGCCGTGCACCAGCCGGTGTCCCACGGCGTCGGGAGGCGGCAGGCTACGCAGGCGCGCGAAGACCGGCTCGGCCGGCGCCCCTTCCTCCCAGCGCTCGTTGCCCGAGTCGACGAGCGATCCGTTGCGGGCAGCGAGCAGCGACCACTTGAGCGAGCTCGAGCCGGCGTTGAGGACCAGCGCGCGCTCTAGGCGGGCGCCGGCCATTTCCAGTCCCGGATCTCCTCCGGATCGATCCCGTTCGCCTCGATGAAGCGCCGGTGATCGGCGAGCGCGCGCTCGTAGCGCTCGATGAGGTCGAAGGCGAGCGAGGCGACGCGCGGCGCGCGGCGGAGGGCCTCGATGGCGAGCTGGAAGCGGCTGATGCCGTTGCGCACGGTCATGTCGAAGGGCGTCGTCGTCGTCCCCTCTTCCTCGTAGCCGAAGACGTGGAAGCGGTGCGGCGACGGGCGCGTGAAGAGGAGCTGGCGCGCCGCCGAGGGGTAGCCGTGGAAGGCGAAGATCACCTCCGTATCGGTGGGGAAGAGGGCGCCGAAGGCGTCGTCGCTCAGGCCGTGCGGGTGGGCGCGCGGCGAGTCGAGGACGAGGAGGTCGATGACGTTGACCACCCGCACGCGGAGGCTCGGGGCGTCCCGGCGCAGGAGCGCCGCGGCAGCGAGGGTCTCGAGCGTCGGGGTGTTGCCGGCGGCGGCGAGGACGATGTCGGGGTCCTCGCCCTCGGCGGTCGAGGCCCAGCGCCAGATCGAGGCGCCGGCGCGCGCGTGCTCGACCGCCTCGGGGAGCGACAGCCACTGCGGCATCTCGTTCTTGGTCGCCACCACGAGGTTGATGTAGCCGCGGCTCCTGAGGCAGTGGTCGACCGTCGAGAGCAGCGTGTTGGCGTCGGGCGGCAGGTAGATGCGGAGGACCGATCCCTTCTTGTTGAGCACGGAGTTGATGAACCCCGGCCCCTGGTGCGAGTAGCCGTTGTGGTCCTGGCGCCAGCCGTCGCTCGTCAGCAGGTAGTTGAGCGACGGCACCGGCCGCCGCCACGGCACCTCCTTCGCCTGCTTCAGGAACTTGGCGTGCTGGTTCATCATCCCGTCGACGATGGCGATGAACGCCTCGTAGCAGGGGAAGATGCCGTGCCGGCCGGTCAGCAGGTACCCCTCGAGCCACCCCTCGCACATGTGCTCGGAGAGCATCTCGAGGACGCGGCCCGCGGGCGCGACGTGGACGTCCTGGGTGCGGATGGGCCAGACGAAGGCGCGGTCGGTCGCCTCGAAGACCGCTTCGAGCTTGTTCGAGGTCGTCTCGTCCGGGCAGACGAGACGGAAGTTGCGGTCGGCCTCGGTGCGCCGGAAGGTGTCGCGGAGGTAGCCGCCGAGCGCGTGCATGGCGCCGACGGAGTCCTGGCCGCGGCCGGTGAGCGGGCACGCATAGTCCGCCATCGGCGGCAGGTCGAGGTCGCGGCAGAGGGTGCCGCCGTTGGCGCTCGGGTTCATCCCCAGGCGGCGGTCGCCCTCCGGGCATTGGGCGAGGATGGCGGGGAGCGGCCTTCCCTCGGCGTCGAACAGCTCCTCGGGGCGGTAGCTCCGCAGCCACCCCTCGAGCGCGGCGAGGGCGTCGGGAGCGGACCTGGGATCGGTGATCGGCACCTGGTGGGCGCGCCAGGTCCCCGCCAGGGGCTCGCCGCGGAACTCCGCCGGGCAGCCCATGCCCTTGGGCGTGCGGAGGACGATCATCGGCCATTTCGGACGCAGAAGCGGACGCTCGGGCGCTTTCCCGGCCCGCGCGGCGTCCTGGATGCCGCGGATCTCGCCCCAGGCCCAGTCGACGGCCGCGGCGAGGTCCTGGTCGAGCTCGGTGGTCGGGTCTCCCGCGACGATCCGCGGCTGCCAGCCGTAGCCCTCGTAGAGGTCCACCAGCTCCTCGTCGCTCATGGCGCCCGAGATGGTGAGCGAGGAGATCTTGTAGCCGTTGTCGTGGAGGATGGGGAGGACGGCGCCGCAGGTCCGCGGATCGAGGTACTTGGTGCCGTGCCAGGCGGTTGCCGTGGGGCCGGTCTCGGCCTCGCCGTCGCCGACGATCACCGCCACCAGGAGATCGGGGTTGTCGAGCGCGGCGCCGAACGCCTTGGCGAGGGCGTAGCCGAGCTCGCCCCCCTCATGGATGACCCCCGGCGTCGCCGGGTTGAGATGGCTGGGGAAGCCGCCCGGCCAGGAGAAGGAGCGCACCAGGCGGTCTAGCCCAATGCGGTCGCGGGTGAGCTCGGGGTAGCGCTCCTCGAGGCTCCCCTCGAGGAAGAGGTCGGCGAGATTGGCCGGCGCCCCGTGGCCGGGCCCGGTGACGAGGAGGGTCGAGACGCCCTCCCGCCGCACCAGGCGGTTCAGGTGCGCGTAGACGAGGTTGATCCCTGGCACCGTCCCCCAGTGGCCGAGCAGGCGCTCCTTGATGTGCGCCGGCGCCAGCGGCTCCTTGAGGAGCGCGTTCGACTTGAGGTAGATCTGCGCCACCGCGAGGTAGTCGGCGGCGCGGCGGTAGAGCTCGAGGTCGGCGACCTCCTGCGGGGTCAGCATGCTCCTCCCTTGCTGTGCGACCCTGAACTACCCGCCATGTCATCCTGAGCGAAGCGAAGGATCGGGCGGGGGGAATCGAGCTGAGCCTTTCCTTCCCCCAGATTCTTCGCTGCGCTCAGAATGACAGGCAACGGTTCTTCGCTGCGCTACAGGCACAACGGTCCTTTGTGACGCCCGGCTCCTACAGCGCCAGCCCCATCTCCGCGAGCGCCTGGCGCGTGGAGTCGAGGCCGCGGTGCCAGATGGCGCGGAGGCCCATCTGCGCCGCCACCTCGACGAACATCTGGCGGTCCTCGATGTAGGCGACGCGCGCCGGCTCGGCCTGCGCGATGTCGAGGGCGACGCGGAAGATGTCCTCGTCGGGCTTGCGGAAGTGCACGTAGGACGAGACGATGAAGAAGTCGACGAAGTCGCGGAGATGGAAGCGCTCGATGCGGTCGGTGGTGAGCTCTCGTCCCTCGTTCGAGACCACCGCCACTTTCAGGCCGTGGCGCGCCTTGAGCTGCTTGACGAGGTCGATCATCTCCGGGAACGGCTTCGCCTGCGCGAGGGCGAACTCGATCACCTGCTCGTGGGTGAAGTGGCGCGGCGC
>DATBQN010000439.1:0-11341 GCA_036560825.1 Thermoanaerobaculia bacterium | reverse complement strand
TCTTCGCGAGCAGCAGTTCGTCGACGACGCCGAGATGGCCGAGATCCTCGCCAATGAGAATCTCGTCGCGCGGCTCCGTGAGGGCTCGGCGCAGGCCCGGGCGCGCCGGGGGCGTTTCGTTGGGTGAGTACCGGATCTTCGAGACTGACCAGTTCCAGAAGGACCTCCGGCAACTCGCCCGCGCGGGCCGCGCCGAGATCGTTCGCAAGCTCCGCGAGGTCGTCTATCCGCAGTTTGCGCACCACCCGCGTTTCGGTCCTCACATCCGCAAGCTTCAGGGATACTCCCCGGACACCTGGCGATACCGCATCGGCGCCTGGCGGTTCTTCTACTAGGTCGACGACGCCGAGCACGTGGTCTATCTGACGGCGGCCGCCCACCGTAGCTCTGCGTACTGAAGAGGTCAGCCGGTGGTGCGTTGCGTAGCTCGTGCCGCCTGCAGGGATTCGGGCAACTGCGGCTGCATCTACTTCCTGTGCGCCGCCGTCGTCGCGCAGCCGACGGTCCCCGCCGCCGACTGGCGGACGCCGGCCGACTTCGGCGCCTTCCTGCGCGGCGCGAAGGCGGAGGCCGGCCCCGACTGGCTGAGCGAGGGGGCAGGAGCGCGCTGACGGCTCGCGGCGCTCACACCGTCGCCCGCGAGGCGCCCCTCGCGCGGGGCATAGAATGGCTCCGTGCTCGCTGCTTCGCCGATACCGCCTCGCCGCACCCGCTGGAGCTTCCTCGGCCGCGTCCCGTACGGCGAGGCGGTGGATCTCCAGCTCACGGCGCGGGAGGCGGTGAAGCGCGGCGGGGGCGACGAGCGCTTGCTGCTCCTCGAGCACCCGCACGTCTACACCCTGGGGCGGAACGCCACCGCGGCGGACGTCCTGGCGTCTCCGGAGTGGCTCGCCGCCCGTGGCGTCGAGGTCGCCGAGTGCGACCGCGGGGGCCAGGTCACCTACCACGGCCCGGGGCAGCTCGTGGGCTATCCCGTCGTCAACCTCTCTCCCGACCGGCGCGACGTCCGGCGCTACGTGCGCGACCTCCAGGAGGTGCTCGTGCGCACCCTCGCCGACTACGGCGTCGCCGCCGTGCCGGGCGAGAGCCAGTCGTTCATCGGCGTGTGGGCGGACGGCGCCAAGATCGCCTCGATCGGCGTCCACCTGTCGCGCTGGGTGACGACCCACGGCTTCGCGCTGAACGTGACCACCGACCTCTCCCTCTTCGCCGGCATCATCCCCTGCGGCCTCACCGCGGTGAGGATGACCTCGATCGCCGAGCTGACCGGCCGCTCTCCCGGCCTCGCCGAGGTCGCAACGCGCGCCGCGGCGCATTTCGGAGAGGTGTTCGGGCGCGAGATGGTCTACGACGGGGAAGCATCCGCGGGCCGGGCGGCGACGGAATTCGCTCGGATGAGCGGGGCGGCGTGGAGCGCCTGAAGCCGATCGGGGCGGTCAAGGGATGAGCCGCCGCGCGCGCGAGGGCGGGAAGGACCCCGCGAGCGGGGAAAGCGGCGGCGCCTCGCGCCTGACGATCGGCTTGAACGCGGTGATCGTCGCGGTGACCGACGAGGTGCCGCGCATCCTCACCGTGCGCGGCCCGGGCGCGCCCAGCGAGGACGCCCTCCCCTTCGGTCCCCTCGATCCCGAGATCGACCGCACGCTCGACCGCGGCCTCCGCCGCTGGGTGCGCGAGCAGACCGGGCTCGAGGTCGGCTACGTCGAGCAGCTCTACACCTTCGGCGACCGCTTCCGCGACCCGCGCGAGGCGTTGGGCGGCCCGCGTCTGGTGTCGGTCGCCTACCTCGCCCTCACCCGCGAGCGCGCCGCCTCGGGCGCCGGCGCGGCGCGCTGGCGCGGCTGGTACGAGTTCTTTCCCTGGGAGGACTGGCGGCTGGGACGGCCGCCGGTGATCGACCAGGGGATCGCGCCGGCGCTCGCCCGCTGGGCCGCGGCCGCGCCCTCCGCGCCGGCCCGCGAGGAGCGCCGCCAGCGCGCCGACATCGCCTTCGGCCTCGGCGGCGTCGCCTGGGACGGCGAGCGGGTCCTCGAGCGCTACGAGCTCCTCTACCACGCGCGGCTGGTGCGCGAGGCGCGCCGCGACGATGCGCCCGCCGGAGGGGGAGCCGAGGACCCTCCCGCCGCAGAGCCGCTCGTCCCCGGCGCCGCGATGGCCCTCGACCACCGGCGGCTGCTCGCCACCGCTCTCGGGCGCCTGCGCGGCAAGCTCAAGTACCGGCCGGTCGTCTTCGAGCTGCTGGCGCCGGAGTTCACCCTCCTGCAGCTCCAGCGGGTGGTCGAGGCGCTCGCCGGCGTGCCGCTCCACAAGCAGAACTTCCGCCGCCTGGTGGAGACGGGCGGCCTCGTCGAGGGCACCGGCCACTATCTCGCCGAGACCGGCGGCCGGCCGGCCGAGCTCTTCAGCTTCCGCCGCGAGGTCCTCCGCGAGCGCCCCGCGCCGGGGGTGGGGCTGCCGGGGATGAAGCGGTGAAGGGTGGAAGGAGACGGCCCGCCGCCCTGTTATAGAGAGAGGAAGCGAGCGGCTCGGGACCCCCTGCCGGCCCCGCCGCCGCCCGCTTGACAGGACTAATGCTCATTCATAGTCTAAGAGCGGCCGGCTACGGCTGGCCTTTTTTTACGAATGAGATATACTCAGTCTGAGCATAGCAAGAAGGGAGGCAGCAGGATGAACCTCGAGTCGGGTGCCAGCCCAGCTGCTCTCGCCGCTCCTCTCGCCTATACCCCGGCGGTCGCCCTGGCGACGGCGCCCCTCTACGAGCGGGTGCGGACGATCATCCCGGAGCTCGAGTGGCCGGTCCATGCGCCGTACGTCGCCGCCATCAACGAGCTCAAGCGGCGGCGCAACGCCGTCATCCTCGCCCACAACTACCAGACGCCCGAGATCTTCCACGGCGTCGCCGACGTCGTGGGCGACTCGCTCGCCCTCGCCCAGGAGGGGGCGCGGACGGCGGCGGGCGTCATCGTCCTCGCCGGCGTCCACTTCATGGCCGAGACGGCGAAGGTCCTCTCGCCCGAGAAGACCGTCCTCATCCCCGATCCCGCCGCCGGCTGCTCGCTCGCCGCCTCGATCACCGCCGAGGACGTGCGGCTGCTCCGCCAGCGCTACCCCGGCGTCCCCGTCGTCACCTACGTCAACACCTCGGCGGCGGTCAAAGCCGAGTCGGACGTCTGCTGCACCTCGGCGAACGCCGTCGCCGTCGTCGAGTCGCTCGGCGTCCCGCGGGTGATCTTCCTCCCCGACGAGTACCTCGGCCGCTACGTCGCCGGGCAGACCAGCGTCGAGATCATCCTCTGGAACGGCCATTGCGAGGTCCACGAGCGCTTCACCGGGGAGGAGCTCCGCGCCTTCCGCGCGCAGCATCCCGGCACCATGATCCTCGCCCACCCCGAGTGCGCCCCCGACGTGCTCGCCGAGGCCGACTTCGTGGGCTCGACGGCGGGGATGATCCGCCGCGTCGGCGAGGCGAGCCCGCGGCGGGTGGTGATGGTCACCGAGTGCTCGATGAGCGACAACGTGGCGGCGGCGCACCCCAACGTGGAGTTCTTCCGCCCCTGCAACCTCTGCCCGCACATGAAGCGCATCACGCTGCCCAAGATCCTGCGCTCGCTGGAGACCCTGGAGACGCGGGTCGAGGTGGAGCCGGGGGTCGCGGCGGGCGCCCGGCGGGCGGTCGAGCGCATGCTCGCCGTCGGGCGGCAGGAGAGCGGGCGATGAGCGCCGGCGGCGGCTCCGAGCTCGACGCCGTCCGCCGCAGCGACGCGGTGATCGTCGGCTCCGGCGTGGCCGGCCTCTCGGCGGCGCTCGGCGTCTCGCCACGCCAGGTGACGCTGCTGACCAAGGTGCGCTTCGGCGGCGGCGGCTCGAGCTCGTGGGCGCAGGGCGGCATCGCCGCCGCCCTCGGCGCGGACGACGACCCCGCGCTCCACGCCGCCGACACCCTGGCCGCCGGCGCGGGCTTGAACGATCCGGAGATCGTCGAGCTGCTCACCGAGGAGGGGCCGCAGCGGGTGCTCCGCCTGCTGGCGCTCGGCGCGCGCTTCGACCGCGACTTGGGCGGCCGCCTCGCCCTCGGGCGCGAGGCCGCGCACAGCCGCCGCCGCATCCTCCACGCCCACGGCGACTCGACCGGCGCCGAGATCGTCCGCGCCATGACCGAAGCCGTGCGGCGCTCGCCCGGCGTCGAGGTGTACGACCTCGCCTTCGCCGAGGACTTGGCGCTCGACGAGAGCGGCGCCGTCGCCGGCGTCGTGGCGCGCCATGCGGACGGCCGTCGCGTCCTCCATGCCGCGCCGGCGGTGGTGCTGGCGACCGGCGGCAGCGGCTGGCTCTTCAGCCACACCACCAACCCGCCGGAGGCGACGGGCGACGGCCTGGGGCTGGCGGCGCGGGCCGGCGCGCTCTTGAAGGACCTCGAGTTCGTGCAGTTCCATCCCACCGCGCTCGCCGCGGCGGGGAGCGGCCCCATGCCGCTCCTCACCGAGGCTCTGCGCGGCGAAGGGGCGGTCCTCGTCGATCAGGACGGCGTGCGCTTCATGACCGCGGAGCACGCGGACGCCGAGCTCGCGCCGCGCGACGTCGTGGCGCGGGCGATCTGGCGCCGTCTGGCGGCCGGCGGCCGCGTCTACCTCGACGCCCGCGCGGCGGTAGGGGAGCGCTTCCCCGAGCGGTTCCCCACCGTCTTCCGGCTCTGCCGCGAGCACGGCCTCGACCCGCGGAGAGAGCCCATTCCGGTGGCGCCCGCCGCCCACTACCACATGGGCGGGATCGCGGTCGACGCGCGCGGGCGGACCTCGCTCGCCGGCCTCTGGGCCTGCGGCGAGGTGGCGGCGACCGGCGCCCATGGGGCCAACCGCCTGGCGAGCAACTCGCTCCTCGAGGCGCTCGTCTTCGGCGCCCGAGTAGCTGAAGGCTTGGCCGAAGACCTGACGGCGGCGCCGCGGCGCCTGGCCGTAGCGCAGCCCGCCGCCCCCGCTGCGGCGACGGCCGATTCCGTGGCCTCCGGCTCGGGCTCGGCCCTCGCTTCCGAAGTGCGTGCGCTGATGTGGGAGAAGGTCGGAGTGGAGCGCGACGGCCGCGGTCTCACGGCCGCGGTCGATCGTCTCGACCGCCTGGCGGAGGCGAGCCCCCACGCCGCGGGCGAGGCGCGCAACCTGCTCGCCGCCGCGCGCATGGTGGCGGCGGCGGCGCTGGCGCGGCGGGAGAGCCGCGGCGGCCACTACCGGACCGACTTCCCGGCCCCCGATCCCGCCTGGCGCCGGCACCTCCTGGTGACGCTGTCCGCCGGCGGCGCGGTCGAGGTCGCGGCAGGGCCGCCGGAGGAGGCGGCTCCGGCTTCAGTCGACCTGGCGGCGGCGGTCGCGGTCGCGCGATGACGGCTGCGGCGCCGCTTCCAACCCTCTATCCGCTGCTCTACGAGCCCCTGATCGAGCGGGCGCTCGCCGAGGACCTCGGCCGCGCCGGCGACCTGACGAGCGACGCCGTCCTCCCGGCAGGGCTCGCCGCCGAGGGGCGCGTCGTCGCCCGCGCCGCCGGACGCATCGCCGGCCTCCCGCCCTCGCTCGCCGCCTTCCGGCTCCTCGATCCCCGTCTCCAGATCGACGTCCGGGCCGCGGACGGTGAGGACGCCGCGGCCGGCGCCGTGCTCGCCGTGGTGCGCGGCCCGGCCCGCCCGCTCCTCGCCGCCGAGCGCACGGCGCTCAACCTCCTCGGCCGGCTCTGCGGCATCGCCACCGCCACCCGCGACCTCGCCGCCGCCGTGGCGCCCCATGGCGCCCGGATCGCCTGCACGCGGAAGACGACGCCGGGCCTGCGCGCCCTCGAGAAGTACGCCGTCCGGGCCGGCGGCGGCAGCAACCACCGCTTCGGCCTCGACGACGCGGTGCTCATCAAGGACAACCACCGGGCCCTCGCCGGCGGTCTCCGCGAGTCCGTCCTCCGCGCCCGCGCCGGCGTCGGCCACCTGGTCAAGATCGAGGTCGAGGTCGACACCCTGGAGCAGCTCTCCCAGGCCCTGGAGCTCGAGGTCGACGCCATCCTCCTCGACAACATGGATCTCCCCACCCTCCGCCTGGCCGTCGCCATCGCCCGCCGCTCCCCCCGCCACGTCGTCCTCGAGGCCTCGGGCGGGATCACCCCCCAGAACGCCGCCGAGATCGCCGCGACCGGCGTCGACATCCTCTCCGTCGGCTGGCTCACCCACAGCGCGCCGGCGCTGGACGTGGCGCTGGACGTCGGATCATCGTCCGCCCCGCTTCGCTGATTTTCTCCAGAGAGCGGCGTGTGGACGCGGGGGGCGCTACGGCCCGAACACGCAGAGGTCGTCGGCCTGGAGGGCCGGGTGGCCCACCTGGTAGCGTCCATCCGCCGTCATCAGGATGCTCACGTAACCCTGCGCGTGGGTGCCGTCGGTGTGCCAGAGGTCGAGCATCAGCCAACCGTAGTTGGGGACGGCGGGGAGGGCGGAGCTGCCGAGATGGACCCGCTGGGTGGTGAGCGGGAAGGCGTGCGTCTTGGGCGCCAGCTGGCCGTTCTCCTCCTCGTCGAAGACCACCAGCTGGTACTCGCCCAGCGGCGCCCAGGAGGGGCCGGAGGCGCAGGGCGACGGAGCGACCTCGAGCCGGCGGTTGTCGCGCCAGACGACGAGGTCGGTGCCGCCCGCGAAGGAGCCGCCGTTGAGGTAGCGGGCGTAGTAGAGGCTCGAGAGGGGCGCCCGGTCGTCGCGGCCGTCGAATCCCACGTAGCGGCCGTAGAAGGTGTAATCGCCGGGGGCGAAGAAGTCGGGGTCGGCGACCAGCGCGACCGCCGTTTGACCCTCGGACAGGCCGCGCTGCGGGTCGACCACCAGGTAGTCGCCCCAGAGGACGTTGTCGTCGCTCGCGAGGCCGGTGCCGCGGTGGGCGAAGTAGGCGCCGTCGGCGGGGGTGTTGGAGAGCGTGCCCACCGACATCGCGGTGCAGCGCGTGACGCTGTCGACGGTGACGTAGCCGGTGGCGAGCGAGGGTCCGGCGGTGCCGCTCCCGGCGCAGAACCCGGTCGCGGCGCCGGGCAGCGGCTGGCCGGTGTGGGCGGCGCGCAGGTAGGCGAGATTGGCATCGGAGATCCCCGGCTGGCCGCTGGGGCCGGTGCCGGTGCCGCAGCCGGGGAAGGGGGGTGCGGCGGCGGTCGAGAAGGCTCCCTGCGGCGCGCCGGCTCCGGTGACGGGAAGCGCGCCGTGGAAGACGTCGCGCAGGTTGACCGTCTGGACGTCGTAGCCGGTGAGGTAGACGTCGAAGGCGAGCGTCGGGACCCCCCAGTCGGTCCACAGCGTGACACGGGCGAGCTCCGACTTGGCGGAGGCATTGTTGATCGAGATCAGGGTCGTCGAGCCGCCGGCGTTGTCGACGTCGACCTGGAAGTAAGGGATGAGAAGAGTGGCCGCGGGCTGATTGGCGACCCGGCAGTTGCCGGTGAGGACGCCGGCGCCGGCGGGGAGCGTTCCCAGCAGGGCGGCGACCGCGATGAGGAGGATGCCGCGGCGGACGAGGGCTCCGCGAGCTCTGCGCGGGGTGTTCCAGGGACTGGCGCTGGCTGATCTTGTAGTCATTTCAACACCTCCGCGCCTCGCCGGCTCCGCTATGCTAGGAGCATGGGCGAGACTCTGGTCCAGATCGGTAATGCTCACCATGGCAAAGAGGAGGTTGCTGATTCGTCGAGGTCAGCACGTCAACCCCGGCCCGAGTGGCTGCGTGTCAAGCTCGCGACGCCCGCCTCGTTCCACCGGGTGCGCAACCTCGTCGCGAGCCTGAATCTGCACACGGTGTGCCAGGAGGCGCGGTGCCCCAACATCTATGAATGCTGGGGCGAGCACGGCACCGCCACCTTCATGATCCTCGGCGACGTGTGCACCCGCCGCTGCGGCTTTTGCGCCGTGACCTCGGGCCGGCCGCAGGCCGGCGTCGATGCCGACGAGCCGGAGCACGTCGCGCAGGCGGTGGCGGCGATGGGCCTCGCGCATGCCGTTCTGACGTCGGTCGACCGCGACGACCTCGCGGATGGCGGGGCGGCTCACTGGGCGCAGGTGGTCCGCGCGGTCCACGCGCGGAACCCGGCGACCGCGGTCGAGGTCCTCACCCCCGACTTCCGAGGCGTGCCCGCCGCCCTCGACGTCGTCCTCGCCGCCGCGCCCGAGGTCTTTTCGCACAACGTCGAGACGGTGCCGCGCCTCTACCGGCGAGCGCGACCGGGGAGCCGTTACGACCGCAGCCTCGCCCTCCTCGCCGAGGCGGCGCGCCGCCGCGACGAGGGCCGCTATGCCGGCCGCGTCAAGACCGGCATCATGGTGGGCTTGGGCGAATCCTCCGCGGAGGTGCGCGCGACGATCGAGGACATCCGCGCCGCCGGGGTCGAGGTGCTCACCATCGGCCAGTACCTCCAGCCCACGTCCCGCCATCTGCCCGTCCACCGCTACGTCCACCCCGACGAGTTCGCCGCCTTCCGCGAGCACGCTCTGGCCCTGGGCTTCGCCCACTGCGAGTCCGGTCCCCTCGTGCGCAGCAGCTACCACGCCCACGAGCACATCCGTTAGCTCTCGCGCATCGACGGCGGCAGGCCGCCTGCGTCTGTCACGTTTCTGTCCCGGTTGAGCACTCTCCAAGGGTGTAAGGCACTGACACCAGGACGATGAGCGAGACTCTGCTGACCGAGCCGACCCTGGAGCTGCTGGAGCGCGACCGCGCCCATCGGCCGGCGCGCCCGCGCCCCGATCTGGGCGGCCGCGAAGCCCCCGCTTCCGACCGCTCCGACCGCATCGATCGCGCGGACAGCCGCCTCACCGCGCCGCCCGGCCTGGGAGAGATGATCGGCCGCTCACCGGCCATGCGCGACCTCTTCCGCCGCCTCGAGCGGGCGAGCCGCGGCGACGGGCCGGTGCTCATCGAGGGCGAGACCGGAGTCGGCAAGCGGCTCGCCGCCCGCACCCTCCACGCCCTCAGCCTGCCGGCGCGCGACGGCGCCGTCAGCACCCCGCATCCGTTCCTCACCTACGATCCCCAGCGCTCCGCCGGCCGTCCCGGCGGGCTCGACGCGGCCATCGCGCGCGCCGGTGGGGCGAGGGGCACGCTCTTCATCCGCGAGGTCGGCGACCTCACCGCGGCCGCCCAGCGCGAGCTGCTGCGGCTGCTCGCCGCCGGCCGCCGGAGCTCCTTCCGCGCCGGCGGCACCGTGCGGGTGGTCTGCACGAGCAGCCGGTCGCTGCGTCCCGACCTCGAGCGCGGGGCCTTCCATGAGGACCTCCATGCCCAGCTCCGCGTCTGCGTGCTCCCCGTCCCCAGCCTGCGCGACCGGCGCGAGGACCTGCCCCTCCTCCTCGAGCACTTCCTGCGCGAGGCCGGACGGCGCCACGGGCGGCGCGTCGCCGGAGTGTCGGCGGCCGCCATGGACCTGCTCGCGGCTCATCCCTGGGAGGGCAACGTCCGCGAGCTCGCCGCCGAGACCGAGCGCGCCGTCCTGCTGACGGCCGACGGCCGGCTGGTCGAGCCCGCCGCGCTGTCGCCTGATATCTTGTCGCCCGGAGCGCCGCGCACGCCGCGGCCGGGGAGCCTCAAGCTGCGCGCCCGCGAGCTCGAGAAGCGGGTGGTGGCGCGGGCCCTCGCCAAGAACGGCTGGAACGTGGCGGCGACGGCGCGCGAGCTGGGCATCAGCCGCGTAGGACTGAGCAAGAAACTCAAAGTACTCGATCTGCGTCGTCCGGAGCGTTCGCCGCGAGGTTGACGCCTTGCGGCCGCACGCGCGGCTCCAGCGGGAATCTTACGCCTGCCACCATGGCGGGCGATTTCTTTGCATAACATAAAAGGAGAGAGTATGCGTTCGATGCCCCTGCGTCGTGTCGCCGCGAGCCTCAGCGTGGCGGCGTGTCTGTCGTTGCTCGTTTCCCCCGCCCTCCACGCCCAGGCGAAGCGGAGCGACCGCGCGCGCTCCCGCCAGGCACAGGCCCAGCCGGCCAGTCAGGGCCTGCTCAGCGCGGCATGGCGCTACATCGTCAGCGCGGTCACCGGGGCTCCGCCGTCGACCGGCCAGCTCACGGTCGATCCCAGCGCGCAGCCGCCGGCGGATCTGGGCGCCATCATGGATCCCAACGGCGCCGAGGGGCTGTAAAGCGACCTCCTCTAATTTCTTGTTTTCTGGACACTGGCGAGGAAACGATGGTAGCCTCTCGGCCATTGGATCCCGATTCAGCGGGGGTTCGGCGCGTGGTCGAGGATGGAATTCCCCGGCGGGCCTCCCGGTTGCCTGTTTGAGGTGGGTTTTCCCCTTGGAGGCTCTGCCCAATGTCTGAGGCACATCCCGATCGCGATCAGCTCGAGCACTTCATGCTGGGCGAGCTGTCGGCGGAGGAAACTCGCACGGTCTTGCAGCACCTGCTGTCGGACTGCGCGCCATGCCGCGCCGCGACGCGGGCTATGTGGGACCTGGCCGAGAGCACGGACGCTCGCGGAGGAGCGGATCCCGCCAATGGGGCCGAGGCGCTGGCCGCCGGACCGGGCAGCTGGTGGGAGGCCTCGAACCGGTTCGACTACGACGGCGCCCTCGATCGGGTGTTCGAGACGGTGCGGCGCGTCAACAGCGCCCTCCAGCGCGAGCGCACTGAGGCGCAGCAGCTCCTCGCCGAGCTGACCCGCCACCCGCTCGAGCGCCGGCGCCTGCTGGTGCAGAACAGCGCCCGCTTCCAGAGCTGGGGCCTCTGCGAGCTGCTGCTGTCGCGGCCGGTCGACACCTTCGCCGAGCCGCGGGAGGGCCAGGACCTCGGCGAGGTGGCGGTGGCGCTCGCCGGGAGCCTCGACCCGCAGCTCTACGGCGTCGCGCTCCTCGAGGACATGCAGGCGCGCGCCTGGTCCTATCTCGGCAACGCGAGGCGGCTGCTCTCCGATCTGCGCGGCGCCGATCTCGCCTTCCAGGCCGCCGAGTCGCATCTCGCCCAGGGCACCGGCGAGCGCCTGGAGCGCGCCCGCCTGCTCGACCTCAAGGCCTCGCTGCGCACCAACCAGGGGCGCTACGACGAGGCGATCGGCCTGCTCAACCGCGCCGTCGCCATCTATCAGCGGGCGCAGCAGCGCCATCTGCTCGGCCGCGTGCTGCTCAACAAAGGGCAGGTCTGTATCTGGAAGGGCGAGTTCGAGACGGCGACCGCGCTGCTCCGCCAGGGCCTCGCGCTGGTCGAGCAGGAGCGCGAGCCGAAGCTCGTCGCCATCACCTACCACAACCTCGCCTACGTGCTGAACGAGATGGGCCAGCCGCGCGAGGCGCTCGCCCTGGTCACCCGCGCCCGCCTGCTCTACTTCGAGCTGGGCGAGGCCCTCGGCCT
>DATBQN010000438.1:0-6785 GCA_036560825.1 Thermoanaerobaculia bacterium | reverse complement strand
GAATGGTCCTCGTGGACGACGTTGTGACAGTGCAGGACGTGCTTGCCAAGAAAGTCGCTCCACCGCATGTAGACCTTGACCTCGTCGCCGGGGAGGAGCGTCGCCACGTCGCGCCGCTGGCCCCCCAGGTAGCGCTTGATCGGTTTGCGCTCGGCCTTGGGCCGTCCCAGGTACTCGACGAACTTCTCGCGGCGGCCGTCCGAGTCCTCGATCACGGTGTCGTGGAACGGCTTGCCGTTGATCTCCAGGAACTGGAACTCGGTGAAGTGGCTGTGGATGGGATGGGACCACGTGCTGCCGCCGTTCCGTAGCGTCCAGATCTCCGCCGACCCCTGCTCGATGCCGGCGTCGACGCGGTTGGGGTCCATCACCATGCCGTTGATCGTCCACAGCCCGCCCTGGTAGTCGAAGACCCAGGTCCGCTTCTGCTTGACCAGGCTCATGTCGATGGGCGGCAGCTCGCGCAGGCGGTCGGGGATGCGGCTCCCATCCCTGCCCGTCGCCTCCACCACCCGGAACTCGATGAGCGGGTCGCCGGGGTCGAGGAGACGGCCCGACGGCCCCCGGCCGTTGGTCTGCTCGAGGCGATTGATCAGCTGCACGTGCTCGCCCGCCCGATAGCGGGAGAAGTCGATGATGACGTCGTAGCGCTGCGCCACCGAGACGTAGACGCTCTCCGTCTCCACCGGCTCGGGCAGGAAGTTGCCGTCGCTGGTGACGAGGACGAGCGGCAGGCCCGAGGAGAGGAAGATCTGGTAGAAGCGCGAGGGGCCGCCGTTGAGCAGGCGGAAGCGGTACTTGCGCCGCTCGACGTAGAAGTGGGGCTGGATGCGCCGGTTGACGGTGAAGCGGTCGCCCAGGATGCCGTCGGTGTTGAACGGGTTCCAGCGCACCTGGCCGGCGGCGTCGAACATGACGTCGTGGAGGATGAGCGGCACGTCGTACTTGCCGCTCGGCAGGCGGAAGGCGCCGGGATTCGTGTCGTTCTCGTCGCCCGAGTCCTGCTCGTCGAAGAGCAGGTAGAAGCCGTCGAGGCCGGCGTAGACGTTGGCGGCGGTGAAGTCGAGGCGGTGGTCGTGGTACCACAGCGTGGTGAGCTTCTCGCGCGGGTCGAAGCCGGCGGGGAAGTTGGCGTAGTGATGGTCCCAGAACTCGCCGGAGTCGATCCAGTCCTGCGGATTGCCGTCGCTCTCCGACGCCGTGTGCCCATTGTGCAGGTGCGTCGTGGTCGAGGGGAGGGCGAAGCCCACTCTGCTGACCCCCACCGGCGGCAGGTCGTTGAAGCGGCGCACGAGGACGGGCTCGCCGTAGCGGGCGTGGAAGGTGGGGCCGGGGGTCGAGCCGTCGAAGCCCCAGGAGACACTGCCGGCGCCGTAGGGCGGGGCGGGGTGATAGCGCCAGAGGAACTCCTGCTCGTGGAGCTCGTAGAGCTTCTTGGGCAGGAACTCCTCATAGCGCTGGTGGGCGCGCGGGTCGGGCGGCGGATCGAGGAGCGGCACCGGCCGCTTGACCGGCGGCACGAACAGCTCGGCGACGAACGGATCGGCCCGCGGGCTCGCCTGGACGAGATCGGGCGGCTCGCCGTCCGGCGGGCAGAGGAAGTCGAGCAGGGCGTTGGGGTCGACAGGTTGCCCAGGGGCCTGGCCAAGGGCGCGGCGCGCGGCGAGCAGGCCGGCGCCGCCGGCGAGCCCGAGCCTGAGGACGTCCCTGCGCTTCATCGCCGCTCCTCCGCGCGCATCGTCCTACCGCCGAAATGTCTTGGAACCTCGCGACGAAGAGTAGGGAACGCCGCGCGAGGTGTCAAGGAGCGAGGAGGCGCCTATTCAGGAATTGCCTTCCAGACCTCGGTCTGCGCATCCCGGTAGAGCGCCTGGAAGCCCGAGGGATCGCTCTCCATCCAGGCTCGCTCCGGACCTTCCCGCGGCCCGCGCGCCGCCACCACGTAGTCGATCTTCCGCAGGATGAGATTGGCGCGCCAGGCGCTCGGCGAGCCGCCCGCGAAGGGGAAATGCACGCTGCCGCCCCAGCGGTAGTACTGCGCCGCGAGGCCGGCCTCGGTGGGGACGATCTCGACGTCGTTCTGCAGGCGCGAGCCGAAGAAGAGGTAGGGCTGGTTCGAGCCGACGTAGGCGACCCGCGCGCCCCCGGCGGCGGTCGCCCGGTCGAGGAACCGCGCCGCCTCGTCGCCGCCCAGCTTCGCCGCCTGGAAGCGCCCTAGAGCGCGGACGGCGCCCCAGGCGCCGAATCCCAAGGCGCTCAGAGCGAGAACGGCGAGCGCTACCTGCACGGTGCGGGACCGCGGACGATCGCGCACCTCCGGCGGGCCGGCGCCTTTCCGGGCGGCCGACGCCGAGAGGACCGCGCCGGCGGCGAGGAAGAGCGCGCAGAGGACCGCCCGCCTCCAGCCAGTGGCGTGCAGGCGCAGGGCGACGACCCAGAGGACTCCTACGAGCGTCGCCATCCGCAGCGCCGCTCCCGGGATCGGGCCCGCCGACTCCAGGAGCCACGCCGCGGCTATCGCCGCGAGGGCGACGGCCGCGAGGAGGTAGCGCACGTCGCGGTGGTCGTGCATGAGGAAGCGAAACTCGAGGAAGATCGCGCCGGGCAGCGCGAGCACCGCGGCCAGGCGCACCCGCCGCTTCAGCAGGGCCACTGCCGGCGCGAGGAGAGCCGCGGGCAGGAGCGTCCAGGCGAAGAGCGGCCCGAAGAGGTCGGGGCGCCGGGTGAGGAAGCGGATCGTATCGATGCGGAACTCGGGCAAGTGGCGCCGCCAGGCGAGGCTCGCGGTGGTCCAGCCCGGCAGGAGACGAAGCCCGAAGAGGTCGATGGGAGCCGGGAAGACCGGGTTGCCGGCCGTCCAGGCGTTCCTCGCGTAGGCGTAGCCGCCGCAGGCGGCGAGGAGCGCGGCGAGGAGGGCGAGGAGCGCCGGGCGCGAAGCGGCGGGGGCGGAGCCAGCCAGGCCGGCCGCGCCCACGGGGCGCGACCCGCGAAACAGCAGGACCGCGGCGAGGCCGAAGAGGGTCGCGGCGAAGAGCAGGCCGATGTACTTGGTGCCGGCGAGGAGGCCGAGGGCGATCCCCGTGTAGGCCGCGGCTCCCTTCGCGCGCCGGTCGCCCAGGGCGAGGGCGCCGTCCAGCCCGGCGAGCGCGAAGAACGCCGTCGCATGGTCGTTGCCGGCGCCGAGCGCGAGGCCCGGGAAGGCGCGGTCAAAGGAGGCGTAGAGGAGCGCGGCGAAGAGGGCCGAGCGCCTGCCGAGACCGAGCCGGCGGGCCACCCCCGCGACGGCGAACAGGCTGGCGAGCGCGAAGGGCAGCTGGACGCGGCGCGCCAGCGCGTCGCTGTCGCCGAGCGGAGCGAGGAGAGCCCACGAGCAGAGCTCGCCGCCGAAGGGATAGAAGGTCGGGCTCGGATCGCCGGTCTCCGCCTTGAGCATCCTCAGGTCGCCGTAGCGGTTCCACACGGCAGCCGCGGGGAGGTGGTAGGAGAGGTCGTCGTAGCCGAGGAAGGCGCCCGGGTCCCAGGCCGCGTGCGCCAGCGAGCCCCCGAGCCGCAGGGCGATCGCCGCCGCGGCGGCGAGGAGGAGGGCGCGCTCGGCGCCGCCGAGCGACCCCAGCCGCAGGCTCGCCCACGGCCGGACCGCCGGGAGCGGCGAGGGCGGGAGGCGGAGGCTGAGGGCGAAGAGGAGGGCGGCGGCGGCGAGGAAGGGGCCGGAGCGCAGGTGACCGAGATGGCCGAGGAGGGTCGCGCTGCAGACGATGCCGGCGGCCGCGAGCGTCGTGGCGCAGGCGACGCGCGAGGCGAGGCCGGCCTCGGGCACCAGCGCGCTGGCGGCACGCCACCCAGCCCACCCGGTCGCGGCGAGGAGCGCTCCCAGCGCGAGGATCTGGAGCGCAGGTGGCTGTCCAGGGAAGGCCGCTCCGACGGCCCCGGCTGCGCCGGCTACCAATACCAGGAGGACCGCGCCCTGGGCGAAGTGCGCCGGGCGCGTCATCGCGCCGTCAAGAGGCCGAGGCGTGGGTGCCCATGGGCGCGAATCTAGGCGAGGAGCGCCCCGGTTGCAAGCGACGCCGCGCCGCTCCGGCGTTTCCTTTGTGGTAAACAGGCGCCCGGACCCGAACCCTCTTCTCTCCCCTTAGGAGCGATCGCTCGATGACCATCTCCCCGCTCACCTGGAAGCGCCCGTGGGCCGCCCTCTCTCTCCTCGCCATGCTCTTCGTCGTTGCGCCGCCGTCGGCAGGGGCTGCGCGCTCCGCGGGCTCAGAGCATGGCGCTCTGACCGCCCATCGCGGCGAGGACGCCGAGGCCGCTTTCTTCAAGGCCCTCCCCTGGCGGGAGGTGGGACCGTACCGCGGCGGCCGGGTGTCGGCGGTCGAGGGGGTGGCGTCGCAGCCGTCGACCTACTACTTCGGCTCGACCGGCGGCGGGGTGTGGAAGACGACCGACGGCGGCGGCACCTGGAAGAGCGTCTCGGACGGCTTCTTCGGCGGCTCGATCGGCGCCGTGGCGGTCGCCCCGTCGGACCCCAACGTCGTCTACGCCGGCACCGGCGAGGAGACGCTGCGCGGCAACGTCTCCCCCGGCAGCGGCTTCTGGCGGTCGAGCGATGCCGGCAAGAGCTGGACCTTCCTCGGCCTCGCCGACTCGCAGCAGGTGGCGCGCATCCGCGTCCATCCCAAGGACCCCGACCTCGTCTACGCCGCCGTCCTCGGCCACGCCTTCGGCCCCAGCGAGACGCGCGGCGTCTACCGCTCGAGGGACGGCGGCCGGCACTGGGAGCGCATCCTCTACGCCGGCCCCGACGCCGGCGCCGTCGACCTCGCCATGGACCCCGGGAACCCGCGCGTGCTCTTCGCCGCCACCTGGCGGGTGCGGCGCTCCCCCTACAGCTTCGACAGCGGCGGGCCGGGCTCGGCGCTCTGGCGCTCGGCCGACGGCGGCGACCACTGGCAGGAGCTGACCGCGGCGCCGCGCGACGCGACCGGCCTCCCCAAGGGGACGCTCGGGCGCATCGGCGTCGCCGTCTCCCCCGCCGACCCGCGCACGGTCTACGCCATCGTCGAGGCCGCCGAGGGCGGCGTCTTCCGCTCGACGGACGGCGGCGACACCTGGCAGAAGACGAACGAGGAGCGCGACCTCCGCCAGCGCGCCTGGTACTACAGCCGCATCTACGCCGACCCCAAGGACGCCGACACCGCCTACGTCGTCAACGTCCGCTTCTGGCGCTCGAAGGACGGCGGCAAGACCTTCAAGGATGTCGACACGCCGCACGGCGACAACCACGACCTGTGGATCGCCCCCGACGACCCCAAGCGGATGATCGAGAGCAACGACGGCGGCGCCATCGTCTCGACCGACGGCGGCGCCGACTGGTCTTCGCTCTACAACCAGCCGACGGCGCAGATCTATCGCGTCGCCGTCGACTCCGCCTTCCCCTCCCGTCTCCTCGGCGCGCAGCAGGACAACTCCTCGCTCCGCATCCGCCACCGCTCGACCGACGCGGGGATCGGCCCCGCCGACTGGGAGGAGACCGCCGGGGGTGAGAGCGGCTACATCGTCGCCGACCCGGCGGACCCGGACGTCGTCTACGGCGGCTCCTACGGCGGCCTCCTGGTGCGCCTGAACCACCGCACCGGCGAGGTGCGCGACACCAACCCCTGGCCGGACAACCCGATGGGCCACGGCGACGCCGACCTGCGCTACCGCTTCCAGTGGAACTTCCCCATCGCCACCTCGCCGCACGACCCGAAGACCCTCTACGCGGCGGCGAACGTCCTCTTCCGCACCACCGACGGCGGCGGCTCCTGGCAGGCGATCAGCCCCGACCTCACGCGCGACGACAAGTCGAAGGGGGGCCCCACCGGCGGGCCGATCACCAAGGACAACACCAGCGTCGAGTACTACGGGACGATCTTCTACGTCGCCGAGTCGCCGCTCGCCGCCGGGCTCCTCTGGGTGGGCTCGGACGACGGCCTCGTTCACCTGACGCGCGACGGCGGCAAGAGCTGGCACGACGTCACCCCCAAGGGCGCGCCCAAGTGGCTGATGTGGAACGCCATCGACCCCTCGCCCTACGAGGCGGGCGGCGCCTACCTCGCCGGCACGCTCTACAAGGCGGACGACTTCCGGCCCTACCTCTACAAGACGAGCGACTACGGCGCCACCTGGACGAAGATCGTCGACGGCATCCCGTCCGACCACTTCACCCGCGTCGTGCGCGCCGACCCCAGGCGCCGCGGCCTCCTCTTCGCCGGCACCGAGCGCGGCCTCCACGTCTCCTTCGACGACGGCGGCCACTGGCGCCCGATGCAGGGGAAGCTCCCGCTCGTCCCGGTGACCGACCTCCTCGTGCACGATGGGTCGCTCATCGCCGCGACCCAGGGCCGCGGCTTCTGGATGCTCGACGATCTGACGCCGCTCGAGCAGTGGTCCGGCGACCTCGCCGGCCGCTCCCTCCACCTCTTCGCGCCGGGGCCGGTGGTGCGCCTGGACGTACAGACGCCGCGCAAGCCGCCGGTCAACCAGGGCGCCAACCCGCCGGCGGGCGTCGTCGTCTCCTATCTCCTCCAGGGCCAGCCGGTGGGGACCCCGGTCAAGCTCGAGTTCCTCACCCGCGACGGCAAGCTGATCCACGCCTTCGCCGGCGAGGTCAAGCCGGCGGCGAAGAAGCCGGAGGCGATCGAGGCCCGGGGCGAGGCGAAGGAGAAGGCCAAGCGCGGTGTCGAAGCGGAGGCGAAGGAGGATAAAAAGGACGAGAAAAAGGACGAGAAGAAAGAGGGCAAAGAAGA
>DATBQN010000437.1:0-1536 GCA_036560825.1 Thermoanaerobaculia bacterium | reverse complement strand
GGGTCGGCGCCGCGGTCCTCATGGAGGACGGCTCGATCCACGCCGCCGCGAACGTCGAGAACGCCGTCCCCGCCCTCGCCATCTGCGCCGAGCGGGTGGCGATCGCCCAGGCCGCCGCGGCCGGCCTCCGCCATCCGTGCGCCCTCGCCGTCGTCACCGCCACCTCGCCCCCCGCCCGCCCCTGCGGCCTCTGCCGCCAGACCCTCGCCGAGTTCGCCCGGGATCTCCCGATCCTCGCCGCCAACCCAGAGGGCGAGCGCGAGATCTCGACGCTGGCGGAGCTCTTCCCGCAGCCGTTCCGGTTGGCGTAGCCGCCGGGAAGCCTGGCGAATCGAAGGTGGATCTCGCGTTCCTCCCCCCTGGGAGGGCGGCGGTTGGGACAGGGGGGAGGATAGGAGGGGGGCGGGTTCGAAAATTCTCTTAGCGCAAGCCGCCCCTATCCTGTCCTTCCCCCTTCCCCAACCCACCCCCTCCCAGGGGGAAGGAACCCGTGCAGAAAGAAAGTTGACTCAGATAAGCAGCACTCATAGTGAAAAGCGTTGCTCCAGCCCCAATAACCGATCCGCCACCTCCGCCGGCGTCGCAGCGCGGAGATCGGCGCGGAGGCCGGCGACCTCCGGCGGGCGGGGGAAGCCCCATTCGACGAGGAGGAACCCGCAGCCGGCGGCCTCGGCGGTGGCGGCGTCGATGCGGGTGTCGCCGATCAACACCAGATCCGCCGTCGCGACACCCAGGCGCTCGGCGGCGAGCCGCAGGCCCGCCGGGTCGGGCTTCCGGGTGGGGAGGCTGTCGCCGCCGAGGATCGCCTGGAACCTGTCGGCGAGCCCGAGGGCGGCGAGGATGCGCCGCGACATCGTCTCCCCCTTGTTGCTCAGGAGGGCGAGAGGAAACGCCGCGGACAGGCGCTCGAGCATCTGCGGGATCCCGTCGTAGGCGCGAGTGGTGTCGAGGGCGACCTCGTCGTAGTAGGCGAGGTAGGCGGGGAGCGCGCGCGCTACCTGTTCCGGCAATGCCACTGGAGCCAACGCGCGGGCATCGGAAGCGAGCGCTCGCTCGACCAGCACCCGCGCGCCCTCCCCCACCATCCCGACGACCTCCTCCAGGGTGAGCGGTGCGAGGCCGAGGTCGGCGCGCATGCGGTTGACCGCCGTGCGGATGTCGCGGCGCGAATCGATCAGCGTGCCGTCGAGGTCGAAGACGAGGGCGGCGGGGCGGTTCATGGGCGGCTCAGGAGATCTGAAGTCCAAACCTGTCTGGCACGGGCCTTGCTCTCTAGCTCATCGTCCGACGAGACCGACTGGAACGGAGACCGACCCACATGAGATCGACCGACACGAGATCGACCTGCTTCCTCAAGCTCTCGCCGCTCCTCGCCGCCGCCCTGCTCGCCGCCTGCGCCTCGGCACCGGCCGCGCGGCGGGCCCAACCGACCACCGCCGCGTCGCCCGCGCTCAACCAGGAGGTGCATCTGGAGGGCGTCCTCACCGACAACGGCATGGGCTGCTCGGCCCTGCGCACCCCCGACGGCTCGCTCTA
>DATBQN010000436.1:0-3327 GCA_036560825.1 Thermoanaerobaculia bacterium | reverse complement strand
GATCGCCGTCGGTACCAGCCGCTGCTTAGCACTCACCTCAGGCGACTGCTAACAGCATAGAGGGCGGGCGACGGGGTGTCAACCCCTCTCGTAGCATCGGCTTGGGCGCTGCGGGGGCGCGCCGCGGGAGGGCGCCGGGGGGTCGGATCAGCCTGGAGCGGCTGGAGCGAGCTCGGCAGACACCGAGCTCCTCACCAGGCCCGCTGTGGGGCCGAGGACAGCGGGATGGAGCCGGAGAGCGAAGCTCGCGGAGGCATCATCGCGAGCGGAGCGAGCGGATCGGATACCGCGCTGCAGATCCGCCAGTCTCAGCGCCGCCGCTGCGAGAAGTAGAGGCGGAGCGACTCGCGGACGATGTCGGAGGCCGGGCGGTTCTCTTCGTAGGAGCGGCGGCGGAGCTGCTCCCACTCGTCGTGGTGGAGGTAGATCGCCTTGCGCACCATGCCGCTCTTGCTGATGGTGGTCTTGCCACCGCGGGGACCGGCTGCAGGGAGTCTCTTTTTCGTAGGCATTGTCTCATTGTACAAGGCGGGCGTCTTTGTGACAAGAGGTTTTAGCGCGAGCGTGTCGATCGATCCTCTGACAACTAGCTCCTAGTGTGCTCGTGCGCAGAGAGCGCAAGAACCGCCGTCAGGCCGGGGCCGGCAGCCCTTCGTTCGCCGCCGCGGAAGCCAGCCGCTGATCGAAGGCGAGGAACTCGACGCGACCACCCACCCGGCGCGCGAGGTAGAGACAGGAGGCGAGCTGCAGGGCGTCGCCCGCCCGCAGGCCGTGGCGCACGAGGAGACGGCCGGCGAGGGCCGCGATCTCCGGCACCAGCTCGACGACGTTGAGCGCCGCGAAGTCCGCCGCCACCGCGGCGAGGGCGCGGTCGCGATCCGTCTCGGAGATCGAGCCCTCGCGGCAGCGCCGGGCGAGCGCCGAGGCCACCTCGATCTGCGAGAAGCGGCTGGTCGCCGGCAGCCCTCCCGCGAGGAGCCGGCGGACCGCCCGAGCGTCCGCCTGCGGAGCTTCGTCGACGTAGCGCTTGGCGAGCGCGCTGGCGTCGAAGTAGCGAATCAAAACCGGTCCTCCCGGTCTTCGGCGATCGCCTCGGAGAGCCCCGGACCCGGCAGAGCGAGCGGTGTCCAGTCGGCGAGCGGCCCGGAGCCGCGGCTGAGGACTCCCAGCGCGGCCAGCTCGTCGAGACGGGCCTCGTCCTCGCCCCCGGCGGTCGCGATCGGACGCAGCTCGGCGACGGGACGGCCCCGCTCGGTTACCACGATCGTCGCCCCTTCCTGCACCTGCCTCAGGTAGTTTCCCAGCCTCATCTTGAGCTCCCTCGCTCCCACGGACTTGATCATGATGTGGTCATTGTGACCACATCTGGAGCTCGAAGGTCAAGGCCCCTGAGGCTCCGATCTCATATAGACACCTTGCGAGGCGACCATCTTGCAGATTCGCCCCTCCGGGGACGCTCGCGGCGAGGCCTCCGCGGGCCGCGCGTATACTGGACGGGCATGTGGAAACCCGCCGAGCGCATCCGGCACGAGCCGCCGGCGGGAGAGTGGCCGAGCCGCGAGGAGGCCGCCGCGGCGCTTCTTTTTCAGCCGCTCACGGTGGGCGCCACGACCCTCGGCCAGCGCACCTGGGTGCCGGCGATGGTTCCCTGGCGGGCGACGGACGAGGGCTTCGTCACTCCCGAGGTGCTCGCCTGGTACGAGCGCTTCGCCGCCGGCAGGCCGGGGGCGCTGGTGGTCGAGGCGACCGGCGTGCGAGACATCCCGAGCGGGCCGTTGCTGCGGATCGGCCACGATCGCTTTCTCCCCGGCCTTGCCGAGCTCGTGGCGACGGTCCGGCGCGCCAGCGGCGGCCAGACTCGCCTCTTCATCCAGGTCATCGACTTCCTGACCATCCGCCGCCGCCCGGCTCGCGAGGCGTACTTCCGGCGCTACCTCGCGGTGACCGACCGCCACCGCGCCGCCCTGCGCCGCCTCTCTCCCTCGACGGGCGACCTGGCCGAGAGCGACCTGCGCGAGGCGCTCCTCGCCCTCCCCGACGAGGGGCTCCGCGAGGTCCTCGACCGGCGCGAGCTGGAGGACCTCCTCCAGGGCTACCGCGAGCGGGTGACGGACATGGACAAGCCGCACATCCGCGAGCTGCCGCGCGTCCTCCCCGGTCTGTTCGCCGACGCCGCCCTCCGCGCGCGGCGCGCCGGCTTCGACGGCGTCGAGCTGCACTACGCGCACGCCTACACGATGGCGTCCTTCCTCTCCGCCTTGAACGACCGGCCCGACGGTTACGGCGGCCCGCGGGAGAACCGGGTGCGGCTGCCGCTCGAGGTCTTCGCGCGGGTGCGCGAGCGGGTGGGGAGCGACTACACGGTCGGCTGCCGGTTCCTCTCCGAGGACTGCCTCGCCGGCGGGAGCACGGTCGAGGACGCCGCCTGGTTCGGAGTCGAGTTCGCGCGCGCCGGCTTCGACTTCCTGTCGCTCTCGCGCGGCGGCAAGTTCGAGGACGCCAGGCAGCCGCGGGTGGGCTGGGCAGCCTATCCCTATACCGGCCCGAGCGGCTACGAGTGCATGCCGACCGCCCTCTCCGACGCCCGCGGGCCCTACGGCCGCAACGTCGAGCCGACGGCGGCCGTCCGCCGCGCCGTGCGGGCGGCGGGGTGGGAGACGCCGGTCGTCGTCGCCGGCGGCATCTCGAGCTTCGCCCAGGCCGAGGGGATCCTCGCGCGCGGCGAGGCGGACGTGGTCGGGGCGGCGCGACAGAGCCTCGCCGATCCCGATTGGTTCCTGAAGATGCGGCTGGGCCGGGGCGCCGAGATCCGCCGCTGCGTCTACTCGAATTACTGCGAGGGGCTGGACCAGGTCCACAAGCAGGTGACCTGCCAGCTCTGGGACCGCCTCGACCTCGACCGCCCGGGAACGGCCAAGACGAGCGACGGCCGGCGGCGTCTGACCGCGCCCCTGTGGACGCCCGCGGAGCCCGGTCCAGCTTGAACATCACGATCCTCGGCGGCGGGCCGGCCGGGCTCTACTTCGGGCTGCTCATGAAGCGGCAGGACCGGGCGCATCGCATCACCATCCTCGAGCGCAACCCGCGCGACAACACCTTCGGCTGGGGGGTGGTGTTCTCCGATCGGACCCTCTCCTACCTGCGGGAGCCGGACCTGCCGACCTTCCGCGAGATCGACGCCCGCCTGGTGCGCTGGGACAACGTCGATATCATCCATCGCGGGGAGAAGGTGACCATCCGCGGCAACCGTTTCTCGGGCCTGGCGCGCATCGACCTCCTCCACATCCTCCAGCGCCGCTGCCTCGAGCTCGGGATTGATCTGCGCTT
>DATBQN010000435.1:0-3622 GCA_036560825.1 Thermoanaerobaculia bacterium | reverse complement strand
CCGCGCGAAGCGGCGGAGGAACCCCGCCCCGAAGGCCGCGTCGGTGAAGAGGTCGTTGATGAAGGGGAAGACGTAGAACGAGAAGTAGATCGTCAGCTCCCAGACGTAGCGCAGCGAGAACGCCTCCTGGTCGCCCAGGGTCTCGTAGCTCACCGCGAAGCTCGGCAGGTAGGCCTCGTAGATCGAGCGCGCCAGCTGCTCGTAGAGCCGCACCTTCGCCGGCAGGCGCGAGCGATCGGCGGTCAGAATGGCGTCGGCGATCAGGGTGTTGTACAGCGAGATCAGGTCGCCGCCGGGGCTGTAGAGCGGGTCGGAGAAGCGGCAGGCCTCGCCGCACATCGCCCAGCGGTCCGCGGAGAGCGTCTGCGCGCAGTCGTGGGCGAAGGAGACGAAGCCGCTCTGGTCGACGATCCGCCTGCCGGCCAAGTCGCGGGCGAAGAGCGGATGGCGGCGGCAGAGCCAGTCGATCGCCTGCCGCGGCGTCGCCACCTCCTCGCGGTGGACGATGCGGTTGTCGTAGACGAGCCCCAGGCTGGTAATGCCGTGGAGCGGGATCACCCAGAACCAGTAGCCCTCGCCGCAGAAGTGGTTGGTGGCGAGGAAGGGAGGGAGGTGGCCGAGGGCGCTCCGGTTGGGGTGCACGCGGCGCTCGCGCGGGGAGAGATCGGTCAGCCGCTCGACGTCGAGCAGCCCTTCGACCCAGAAGAAGGTCGCGCCGTGGTGGACGGGGCTCTCGCGGGCGAGCTGGCGGCGCTTGGCGAGCACCCGGCCGCGGCCGGAGGCGTCGACCACCCAGCCGGCCGTGCCGGTGATCTCCCGCCCCTCGTGCCGCAGGCGAAAGGCGTGCAGCCCGCCGTCCTCGGCGAGGTCGACGTCGAGGTCGGCGGCCGGGGCGAGGAAGGTGAAGCGCGGGCTCTCACGGTTGCGGCGCAGCACCTCGGCCTCGAACTTGTTGCGGTCGAGTTGGTAGGTCGGGATGTTCGAGATCGACCGGATGTAGGACTGGCTGACCTCCTCATAGCGCGTCGCCGGGCCGCCGTCGATCCCGCCGCCAGCCAGGGAGCTGCTGCCGGGGTTCCAGTAGAAGCGGAGGTTGTACTTGAGGTAGTGCTCCTGCAGCAGGTATTCCTCGAGGTCGAGCACCTTGCCGTAGTAGTAGCCGCTCATCTGCACCGTCGCCTCCCCCACTTTCTGCCTGGCGGGCGGCAGCTCGGCGCGGCGGTCGACGAGCAGGATCTTCTTCTCGGAGCTGAGCAGCAGCTGGCGGGCGAGGGTGAGCCCGGCGAGGCCCCCGCCCACGATCAGGACGTCGAAGCGCTCCGGCATGGGCTCTCTCTCCAGCGCCAGGCTCCGGCTCATCGCGCTCCCTCGCGGAGAGGGACCAGCGCGCCGTCGAACGGGCCGTCCGGCGCCGCATACCCCTCGCCGGCGAGGATCGCCCGCGCCACCCGCTGCGCCGAGACGATCACCGGGGTGATGCCGCCGCCCGGCCGCGTCCAGTGGCCGACGAGGTAGAGGCCGGCGAGGGGCGGCGTCACGTCCGGACGGAGCGCGCCGAGCTGGTCGGGCGACATCTCCCAGCCGAGCATCGCCCCGCGGTGGTTGAGGGTGAAGCGCCAGGAGGTCTGCGCCGAGGCGCTGGTGCACACGACGATCCGCTCGCCGATCCCCGGCATCAGCCGCTCCAGGCGGTCGAGGATGAACGCCTCGACCTGCCGCTTGTGGGCGGCCCAGTCGTGGATCGAGCCGTAGTCGAGCTCCTGGACCTTCTGCACGATGATCTCCTGGCCGCCCGGCGGCGCCATCGCCGGCTCGTAGAGCGTCGGGGCGAAGATCTTGAAGCGCAGGGCGTCGAGCCCGACGCGGTCCATGTCCCACGAGTCCCAGTGGTAGCCCTGCGCCTCGCGGAGGACGGCGTCGGGCACGCCGCGGAGTCCGAGATGGGTGAGAAAGCAGGGGAAGGTGGGGCGGAGCGCGCGGACCTCCTCGAGGAGGTCCGGCGGCAGGTGCTCGGGCCCCACCAGGCGCTCGAGGGTGAGCAGCAGGTCGGCGTTCGACACCACCACCCCGGCGCCGACGCGCTCGCGGGCGAGCGCCTGCCCGCGCCACACGTCGATCTCGACGCCGCGCGCGGCTCCCGCCTCGACGGTGATGCGGCGCACCCGGGAGCGCATCAGGAGGTGCCCGCCGCGCGCCTCGAAGCAGCGCGCCAGCTCGTCGGCGAAGGCCTGCGAGCCGCCCCTGGGGTAGTAGTTGCCGAGGAAGTAGGAGAGGCGGAGCATGGAGTCGAAGACGAACGAGGTGCGCCCCGGCGGCGAGCCCCAGTGCGGGCAGTCGGCGGTGAGGAGGAGCCGGAGCTTGGGGTCGCGAAAGGTCTCCTCGAGCACCTGCCGCACGGTGAGGTGGGCGAGGGCGCCCAGGCGCTCGACCTCGCGGCCGCGGAAGTAGGCGAGGAGCCCCAGGAGGTAGGCGTCGCGCACGCGGCCGAAGAAGCCGTCGAGCGCCGCGGCCTGCTCGGGGAACTCGGCCTTCAGGCGGGCGAGGTAGGTCGCGAAGTCGGCGGGCACCTCGAAGCGCGTGCCGTCGGGGAAATGGAAGGTGTCGACCGGATCCATCTTCACCCAGCCGGTCCCCACCCCCAGCTCGGCGAGCAGGCGGCCGGTCAGGGTCTCCGGGTTGCCGAGCAGGGGATAGAAGTGGGTGGCGGCGTCGAAGGTGTAGCCGCGGCGGCGGAAGGTCGAGCAGTAGCCGCCGACCATGTAGTGTTGCTCGACGAGGAGCACCGCGAGGCCGCCCTGGGCGAGGAGGTTGGCGACGATCAGGCCGCCGATCCCGGCGCCGACGACGACCGCGTCGTAGGAGGCCGCCGGGGGGCGCTCGCGCAGGCCGCGGAAGGGGCGCGTCATGCGGCGGCCGGTCCCAGCGCCAGCGCCGCCGCCCCGCCGTCGAAGCCACGGGCGGAGAGGAGGGCGAGGCCGCTCCGCCCCACCCGCCGGCTCTCGCGCGCCGGCGCCAGCGCCAGCCCGGGCTCCGGCTCGAGGCTCGGGATGCCGGGGAGGTTGCCGTCATGCCAGGTCTCGAGGGCGTCGATCGCCTGCAGCGCGCCGCCGGCGCCGAGCGGCTCGCCGAGCATCGCCTTGATCGCCGCGACCGGCACCTCCGCGGCGCCGGGTCCGAGCGCCGCGGCGAGCCCCGCGGCCTCTTGGCGGTCTCCCTCCGGGCTGCCGTTGGCGGCGGCGCTGACGAAGGCGACCGCCGAGGCGGCCGCCCCGGCGTCGGCCAAGGCCGCCATGGCCGCCCGCTCGACCGCCCGCGCCGCTCGCGCGGCGTCGGCGCCGCGCGAGCTGTCGAAGGCGGCGCCGTGGCCGCGCACCTCGGCGAGGGCGCTGGCGCCGCGCGCCGCCGCCGCCCCGGCCTCCTCGAGCATGAGAAGGGCCGCCCCCTCGGCGAGAGCGAAGCCGTTGCGTCGCGCGTCGAAAGGGATCGGATATTCCCCGGCGTCGGCGGAGCCGCACAGCCTCCCCGCGCGCAGGAAGCCGTAGAAGGTCTCGAAGCAGAGCTCGTCGGCGCCGCCGGCGAGGACGGCGTCGGCGCGGCCGGAGCGGATGAGGTCGGTCGCCAC
>DATBQN010000434.1:0-4911 GCA_036560825.1 Thermoanaerobaculia bacterium | reverse complement strand
GGAGTCTTTCGACAAGAGGAGATCGATCAATGAACGTGATGCGAAAACCCGCCCTGAGATGGGCCGCGGTCCTCACCCTGGCCATCCTCTCCTGGCTCGCCCTGCTGCCGCGCAGGGCGAGCGCCCAGAGCGCCGGCGGTGGCCTCACCGGCCACGTGCTGGACGACAAGAAGGCGCCGCTCCCCGGCGTCACCATCAGCGCGACGCAGAAGGAGACCGGCCTCAACCGGGTGACCACGACGACGACCGACGGCACCTTCCACCTCGGCGGCCTGCCGGTCGGCCTCTACAACGTCTCGGCCGAGCTCGCGGGCTTCGCCACGGTGAACGTGCAGGAGGTGAAGGTCACCGTCTCGACCGACCGCGCGATCGAGGTCACCATGACGCAGTCGAAGATCTCCGAGTCGATCACCGTCGTCGACGAGGCGCCGCTGATCCAGGGCTCGCCGGCGATCGGTACCGTGGTCGACCAGAAGGAGCTCGAGAACCTGCCCTTGAATGGGCGGCAGTTCGCCAACCTCGCGACACTCGCTCCGGGCACCCAGCTGTCGGTCAACAGCGACCCGACGAAGCCCGGCCAGCAGACGATCGCCTTGAACGGCGGCAGCGGCCGAAACGTCAACTTCCTGGTCGACGGCGGCGACAACACCGACGACACGATCGGCGGCGCGCTGCAGAACTTCAACCTCGAGGCGGTCCAGGAGTTCAAGATCCAGACCCAGCAGTACAAGGCCGAGTTCGGCCGCTCGACCGGCGGCGTCCTCTCCGTGGTGACGAAGACCGGCACCAACACGCTCTCCGGGAGCGCCTATGGCTTCTTCCGCGACAAGAGCCTGAACAGCGAGACGGTGACCGAGGACGAGTCGGGGAGCGGCAAGCAGCCCTACCGCCGCGAGCAGTACGGCGCCTCGCTCGGCGGCCCGATCGTCAAGGACAAGCTGCACTTCTTCGCCACCTGGGAGAAGACCGACCGCAACACCGACTACACCGTCAACACCGTCCTCGCAGCCGGCCTGCCGCCGGTGCTGCCGGCGGTCCAGGGGCTGGCGCCGTACTTGTCCGAGTTCTTCTGGTAGCCGTAGCGCACCTGGAGGTACTGCTTGGCCGAGATGTCGTAGGAGAGCTTCGCCGTGCCGAGCTCGTCGGTGAACGGGACGGGGACCGACTTGCCCTGGAGGTCGGGCAGGACCGGAGGCTGTCCTTGGCTCAGTATGGTGTTGATCGTGTATGACGTCTTGCGGTCGGTCTTCTCCCAGGTGCCGAAGAAGTGCAGCTTGTCCTGCACGATGGGGCCGCCGATCGAGGCGCCGTACTGCTCGCGGCGATAGGGCTGCTTGCCGCTCCCCGCGGTCTGCTCGGTCGTCGTCTCGCTGTTCAGGCTCTTGTCGCGGAAGAACCCGTAGGCGCTCCCGGCGATGTGGTTGGTGCCGCTCTTGGTGACCACCGAGAGCACGCCGCCGGTGGTGCGGCCGTACTCGGCCTTGTACTGCTGGGTCTGGATCTTGAACTCCTGCACCGCCTCGAGGTTGAAGTTCTGCAGCGCGCCGCCGATGGTGTCGTCGGTGTTGTCGCCGCCGTCGACGAGGAAGTTGACGTTCCTGCCGCTGCCGCCGTTCAAGGCGATCGTCTGCTGGCCCGGCTTCGTGGGGTCGCTGTTGACCGAGAGCTGGGTGCCCGGGGCGAGGGTCGCGAGATTGGCGAACTGGCGGCCGTTCAGCGGCAGGTTCTCGAGCTCTTTCTGGCTCACCACGGTGCCGATCGCGGCCGTGGTCTCGACGAGCGGCGCCTCGTCGACGACGGTGATCGACTCGGCGACCGTCGAGGCGCTCATCGAGATCTCGAGCGCGCGGTCGGTGGCGACGATGACCTGGACCTCGTCGACGTTGACCGTCGCGAAGCCCGCCAGCTCGGCGGTCACCTTGTAGGTGCCGACCGGCAGGCCGCCGAGGTGGAAGCTGCCGTCGGTGGTCGTCGTCGTCACGCGGTTCAAGCCGGTGCCCTTCTGCGTGGCGCTGATGGTGACGCCGGGCAGCGGCGCCTTCTTGTCGTCCTGGACGCGGCCGGAGAGGCCGCCGCCCGAGGCCTGGGCGCTCGCCGTGCGCGGCAGCACCGCGAGCCAGGAGAGCGCGGCCAGGGTGAGGGCCACGGCCCACCGCAGGGTGGGGATTCGCATCGCATTCATGGGATCGACCTCCTCTTGGTCAAGAAACTCCTAAAGACACGGACACGGGATGAAAGCTGGATGATATACGCCAGGCGCGCCTCCAAGGTTCGGCCCCGATTCGGGAGGGCTCACCTCCTCTCGTCCGGCGGCCGGCTGGACAGGCGGGCGAGGAGCTGCTCGGCCGCGCGGCGCTGCGCCGCGAACTGCGGCGCGTCCGCGGTGGCGGCGAGGAACTCGCGGTAGGAGCGGCCGGCGGCGCGCGCGTCGCCCGACTGCTCGTAGGCGATGGCGCGGTTCAAGAGCACCTCGTGGTAGCCCGGCGCCAGCGCCAGCGCGCGGTCGAAGAGGGGGATGGCGTCGCCCGGCCGGTCGCGCTCGACGGCGAGCGTGCCGAGGCCGTTCCACGGATCGGCGTAGCGCGGCGCCGCCGCGGCGGCCCGCCGGTAGGCGCCCTCGGCGGCGTCGAAGCGGCGCTCGGCGCGCAGCACGTTGCCGAGGTTGTTGAGCGCCCGCGCGTTGGCGGGGTCGAGCGCCACCGCCCGCTCGATCTCGCCCCGCGCGGCCTCCGCGTCGCCCGCCGCCAAGGCGGCGATCCCCAGCGCGTTGTGCGCCTCCGGCCGGGCGGGATCGAGGGCCACCGCCTGGGCGAGCGCCCGCCGCGACTCCGCGACGTCGCCCGCCTCCTGCGCGGCGACGCCCAGGTTGTACCAGGCCTCGGGGTCGCGCGGCGCGGCCTGGGCGGCCTGGCGATAGAGCGGCACGGCGCGGCCGAGCTCGCCGCGCTCGCGGTAGCCCTGCGCGAGCTTGCCGCGGAAGACCGGATTGCCGGGATCGGCGGCGACGAGCTCGGCGAGGGCGGCGAGCGCCGGCGCGCTGTCGCCGGAGCGCAGGCGGGCGACCGCCTCCTCGTAGCGGCGGAAGAGCGGCGCGCGGTCCTTGGGGTCGGCGCCGTGGTCGGCGGCGCCGGCTGCCGAGGCCGCCGCGCCGCCCGACGGCGCCGCGTACCCCAGGCTCTCCAGGCGAGCCCGCTCCTCCGCGTTGAGCGCGGCGGGGGGCGCCACCTCCGCGCCCGCCTCGATCTCGGCCAGGCGGGCGGCGAAGCCGCGCGCGTCCCTCGTCTTCGCGAGGTCCGCCGTCTCGCCCGGGTCGCGCGCCAGGTCGTAGAGCTCGGGGCGCGGGGCGCGGATGTACTTCTGGCCGCGGCGGGTGAGCGCCTGTAGCGGGCTCCAGCCGAAGAGCGCCGGGTAGCGGGTCTCGGCATAGAGGTCCGCGGGCGGCGGCTCGGCGCCGGCGGAGAGCGCGGCCGAGAGATCGCGGCCGTCGAGCCGGCCGCCCGCGGGCGCCGGCAGCGGATGGCCGGCGAGGGCGGCGACGGTCGGCGCCAGGTCGGCGAGCGAGACCGCCGCGGCGACGGTGCGGGGCGCGAGCCGGCCGGGGGCGCGCAGGAGGAGCGGCACGCGGAGCGTCGGCTCGTAGAGGAGGAGGCCGTGGGTGAGCTCGCCGTGCTCGCCCAGCGCCTCGCCGTGGTCGGCGGCCGCGGCGACGATGGTCCGACCCGCGAGCCCCGCCTCGTCGAGCGCCGCGAGGAGCCGCCCGAGCTGCGCGTCGGCGAAGGCGATCTCGCCGTCGTAGGGCCGGCCGGCGTGGCGCTCGCGGTAGGGCGAGGGCGGATCGTAGGGGGCGTGCGCGTCGTAGAGGTGGACCCAGAGGAAGAACGGGCGCGGTGCATGGGGCGCGCGGAGCCAGGCGAGGGCGCGGTCGACCACTACGTCGCCGCGCCGCTCGGCGTCGTCGGGGACGCCGCCCGAGGCGTCGCGCGCCACCTCGTCGTCGTAGACCTCGAAGCCGCGGGAGAGGCCGAAGCGGTGGTCGAGCACGAAGGCGCCGACGAAGGCGCCGGTCCGGTAGCCGGCCGCGGCGAGCGTCGTGGCGAGCGTCGCGGTCCCCGCCGGGAAGCGGCCGGCGCCGTTGTTGCGCAGGCCGTGGTGGGGCGGCAGCAGCCCCGAGAGGATGGTCGAATGCGAGGGCAGGGTGAGCGGCACAGACGACGAGGCCCAGGCGAAGCGCACCCCCTCGCGCGCCAGGCGGTCGAGCGCCGGCGTCTCGGCGGCGCGGTCGCCGTAGCAGCCCACGTGGTCCGCGCGGACGGTGTCGAGGGTGACGAGGAGGACGTTCCACGGACCGCCCGCGGCGGTCCCGCCCGCCGGAGTGTGGCTGCATCCGAGCGCGCATCCCAGAGTCGCCGCCAGCGCGGCGAGAGAGAGGACGGCTCGCGGGAGGAGAACGGTTCGACGCGCCACGGGGGGATTCCTGGTCGAGCCCGACGGGAGCTGCCGCCGCGGATCGCGGCCCGGCCCCTGGGGGGAAACCTGGTAAAGCGGCCTCTGCCCGAAGGATAGCGGAAAAGCGATGCGGACGGGAAGCCTCGCCGAACCCCGGCCGCCGCCTCTGCTACCATCTGAGAGCCCACATCCGAGGAGAGAGCGATGACCAACGGCTACGAAGAGGCGAAAGCTCAGCGCAACCTGCTCGAGCGAATCACGGCCAAGATCCCGGGCTTCCGCGGTTTCCAGGACCGCGAGCTGCGGCGCGACGTCGACAAGCTGGAGCGCGAGCACCTGGCCTCCGAGGTCGGCCGCCTCAAGGGGGTCCTCCGCGCCCGCGCCGCCGCCTACACCGACGCCGGCCGCATCGGGTCGCTGCAGGCCTTCGACCGCCTCGACCGCCAGATGGACGGCCTCTCGCAG
>DATBQN010000433.1:0-3972 GCA_036560825.1 Thermoanaerobaculia bacterium | reverse complement strand
GCCCCAACCACCGCCCCCCCAGGGGGGAGGAACGCGAGATCCACCGTCGCTCGACTCATCCATCCGCCAGGCCGAGGAGCTTGGCGGGTCCTCAACCTCCAGCCAGCGCGGCTTCGCGCCGCCGGAGCGCCGCCTCGGCGCGCCGGCGGAGCGCCGCGAGGCCCGGCTCGGCGAGGCGCGGGAGGAGCTCGCGAGCGTCGTCGCGCGCTTGAAGAAGGAGATCGAGATCGGCGGCGGGATCGGCGAGGGCGAGCGACGGCACGCCCGCCTGGCGGCTGCCCAGGAGATCGCCGGGGCCGCGCAGCGCCAAGTCGGCCTCGGCGAGGAGGAAGCCGTCGGTCGTCGCGGCGAAGACGGCGAGGCGGCGGCGGGCCTCTTCCGTGGCGCGGCCGACGATTGCGACGCAGCGCGCCTCGCCCAGCCCTCGCCCCACCCGACCCCGGAGCTGATGGAGCTGGGCGAGGCCGAAGCGCTCGGCGCTCTCGATCACCATCCAGGTCGCCTCCGGCACGTCGATCCCCACCTCGACGACGGTCGTCGCGATGAGTAGCCGGATCTCTCCGATAGCGAAGGCTCGCATCGCGCGGTCGCGCTCGGTCGCCGGCAGGCGACCGTGGAGAACGGCGCTGGGAAAAGCAGCCAGGCGCTGCCGGATGCGCTCGCCGCGGGCCGCCAGCGCCTCGGCGCTCCCTCCCTCCTCGATGCGCGGGAAGACCACGTAGGCGCGGACGCCCGCGGCGAGGGCCTCGGCGAGCCGGTCGTACACGGCCCGCCGCTCGCGCGCCGATACGACCTCGGTGGCGACCGGGCGCCGGCCGGGCGGCAGCTCGTCGAGCACGGAGAGGTCGAGATCGCCGTAGGCGGTGAGGGCGAGGGAGCGCGGGATGGGCGTCGCCGTCATCACCAGGAGGTCGGGGCTGTCGCCCTTGGCGAGGAGCCGGCGCCGCTCGGCGACCCCGAAGCGGTGCTGCTCGTCGACCACCGCGAGGCCCAGCCGGGCGAAGCACACCGAATCCTGGAGGAGCGCGTGGGTGCCGACCGCGAGGTCGACGGCGCCCGCGGCGAGCTCGCGGCGCCGCCGGTCGAGGTCGGGAGACGACGACGTGAAGAGCGCTGTGCGGTAACGCTCGCCCAACAGGCGCTCGAGGCCCGCGAAGTGCTGCTCGGCGAGGAGCTCGGTGGGCGCCATCAGCGCCCCTTGGAGGCCGTTCTCGGCGGCCAGGGCGAGCGCCAGCGCGGCGACGATCGTCTTGCCGCTCCCCACGTCTCCCTGGAGGAGGCGCTCCATCGGATGCGGGCCGCCGAGGTCGGCGGCGATCTCGGCGACGACGCGGCGCTGGGCGGCGGTGAGGGGGAAGGGCGGGATCTCGCGGAGGAGCCGGGCGAGCGGGCGGGTGACCTTCAAGCGTCGGGAGCGGTGGAAGGACGCCCGGCGCTGGCGCAGGAGCCCGAGCGCGAGCTGTGTCTCCAGCCGCTCCCCGTAGAGGAGGCGCCGGTGGGCGGCCGTGGCGCGGTGTTTCAGCGCGTCGAGGTTGGCGAGATCGGAGTCAGAGGGCGGGCGGTGGAGGAAGAGGAGGGCTTCGCCGAGCGGCGGCAGGAGCCGGCGCTCGCGGAGGCTCGCCGGGAGGGGATCCTCGGCGGTGGCGGCGGCAGCGTCGGCGGCAAGGCGGTCGAGGAGCGGCGCGAGGAGCCGCGCCATGACGGCCGGGCCGGCGCCGCGGACGCCGCGGTAGACGGCGGTGAGACCCTGCGGTCCGCCCGCGGCGTCTGCAGCGTCCACCCGCTCGACCGACGGGTTCAGCAGCTCGGCGCCGGTTCGCGTCGCGCGCAGGCGGCCGTGGAGGAGATAGTCGGCCGCGGGATCGGCCTGGCGCGCGAGGTAGGGGCGGTTCCACCAGAGGACGGGGAGGGCGCCGGTGGCGTCGACGAGCGAGCCGCGCACCATCGTCTTCCCGCGCGGCAGGCGGAGGAGCCTGAGGCCGGCGAGCCGTCCCCTGAGGGTCCACTCTCGCGCCCACTCCCCTTCCCCGGACGGTTCCGCGGGCGTAGGCAGGAGGGCCAACGCTTGGGCGACGGTGGCGAGCGCCCGGCGGTCCTCGTAGCGGACCGGCAGGTGAGCGAGGAGATCGTAGAGAGTGGTGCAGCCGGCGGCGGCCAGGGCGCGCGCCCGCGCCGGGCCGACGCCGGGGAGGTTCGAGACGGGGGCGTCGAGGTCCAGGGGATCTATGGAACCTCGAACTTGAGCGCCACCACCCCGCAGCGCACCTCGTCGTTGGGCTTGAGCTCCGCCGGGACGCCGGTCTCCAGGCGGGCGCCGTTCAGGAACGTCGCGTTCATCGTCCCGATCTCCTCGGAGAGGAAGAACTTGGGGCCGCGGCGGTAGATCTTGGCGTGGCGGCGGGAGATCGAGCGCTGGGCGTCGACCGGCGTCAGGTCGACGTCCGGGTAGATGCCGGTCACCGCGTCCTTGCGGCCGATCGTCGTCTCCGAGCCGCGCGAGAGCGCGAACTCCATGCCGGAGGGGGCGTGGATGAGCCGCTCGGGGCCGCTGGCATGGATCTCCGTGAGGTCCGGGGTCGGCATCTCGGGCGCCGGCCGGTGGACGCTCGATCCCAGGGCGACCTTGAGCAGGTCGTCGGTCTCGCGCAGGCGCCGCGACAGCTTGCGCATCATGCGCACCGCGATCTCCGGGTTGTCGCGCAGCATCTGGTCGAAGGTCGAGCCGTTGATCTGCAGCAGGCGGGTCTGCGCCAGCGCCCGCGCCGAGGCGGCGCGCGGCCGGTCCTCGAGGAGCGCCATCTCGCCGAAGAAGTCGCCCTTCTCGAGCACCGCGAGGAGGCGCTCCTCGTCGCCGACGCGGTTGAGGATCTCCACCTGTCCCTCGTGGATGATGAACATCTCGGTGCCGAGGTCGCCCTCGCGGAAGATGTACTCGCCGGGCCCGTGCTCGACCGTGTAGTCGGAGCCGCCCTTCCTGCCGGTGGTCTTGAACACGGTCTTCGCCATCGTCGTTCCTTCGCGCCGCCTCAGCCGAGCACCAGCTCTGCCGCCCCGGCGGAGAGGCGGGCCGGCAGGCCCAGGGGGAGCGTCCGGTTGGGGGCGCGGTGGCCGCTCGGCTGTCCCCAGGCGATCGGCCACGGCAGGCCCGCGAGCGCGTCGGCGACGATCTCGCGCAACCCGTCGTCGCCGCCGTCGAGGTGACCGACGATCATCCCCTGGAGACGTGCGAGGTTACCTGACAGGCGTAGGTGGGTCAACATGCGATCGATGCGGTACGGCGGCTCGCCGACGTCCTCCCAGAAGAGGATGGAGCCGGCGAGGTCGGGGAAGAAGTCGGTGCCGAGCGTGGCGACGAGGAGCGACAGGCAGCCGCCGAGGAGCGGCCCGGCGACCGTGCCGTCGCCGCGGACCGCCGCGTCGAGCCGTTGGGTGACGGGATACCGCCCGGCGAGCGCCGCGAGGAGCGACGCCTCGTCGTCGGGCGCCAGTCCGCGCGCCAGGTCGGCTCCCACCATCGGCCCGTGGAAGGCGACGAGCCCGAGCCGCTGGACGACCCCGAGGAGGAACGGCGTGAGGTCCGAGTACCCCACGTAGGCTCGCGGCCGCCTCGCCAGCAGCTCCCAGTCGATCGCGGGCAGCAGACGCAGCACCCCGTGCCCGCCGCGGGTGAAGAAGATGGCGGCGATCGTCGGATCGGCCGCCAGCCGGTGGAACCCCGCCAGCCGCTCGGCGTCGGTCCCCGCGAAGAGGCCGTGCCGGGCGCCGGCGTTGTCGGCGACGACCGGCTCGAAGCCCATCCGCCGCAGCGCCGCCAGGCCGCCCTCCAGACGTTCCTCATCCACCGGCCCCGACAGCGCCGCCACCCCGACGCGGTCGCCGGGCCCCACCGGAGGAGGGAGGACGGCCGGTTCCGTGTTCAAAAAACGAGACCCCCATAAGCCGAGTTCTGTCTCCCCGGCCGAGGCCGGGTAG
>DATBQN010000432.1:0-6287 GCA_036560825.1 Thermoanaerobaculia bacterium | reverse complement strand
GACGCGGCGCGCGCCACGAAGCGGTCGGAGGGCGACGGCGCGCCGGCCTCCGCCGCGGCGAGGGCGCGGCGGCGGGTGACGACGAGCCGGCGGCCCCCGGCGTCGAGGTAGGCGACGTCGCGGAACTGGAGCGGCGGCGCGCCGGCCTCGGGATCGCCGGCGGCGGCCGGGGACCGGAGAGCGAGCGGGGGAGGAGCCGGCGGAGCCACGCCAGCGGGCAGCGCCGGCATGGCGATCACCTCGCGGAGGACGGCGAGCGAGGGGGGGAGGCTCGTCTCGTCGTGCCAGGAGGCGAGCTCGCCGTAGAGCCGCGCGCGCTCGGGCTCGGCGATCTGGCGGCGGTAGCGCAGGAGCTCGACGTGGAGCCAGGCGGAGACGCCCGGCGTCTCGGTCGGCCGCGCCGGCATCTTGTCGGCGACGAGGGCGTAGACCGCCTGCGCCCGGCTCTCGCCGATCCGCCGCCGCCACTCCTCGCGGATCGAGCGCGCGGTGAGGAGCGCCAGGAGCGCGAAGAGGACGACGCCGAGATAGAGGAGCCGGGGGCCGGGCGGGCGCGGCGAGCGGGTGCGGCTCACGTGGAATCCTTTGGCGCCGGAGCGCGCGGCGCGTCTCCGGCGCCGTGCGCCGCCTACTTCTCCGCCGCGGCCTTCATGTTGGCGAGACCGGTCTCGAAGTCCTTGCCGATCACCTTGTCCATGTTGACGAAGACGCCCATGAGCTTCGCCATGAAGGGGCTCGCGCCGTGCATCGCCCAGGTGACGCGGGTGGCGTCGCCCAGGGGCTCGAGCGTGAAGTCGGCGACGTTGTGGGCCTCGAAGGGCTGGAGGAAATCGAGCTGGATGGTGACCTGCGACGGCGCCGACGTCCCCGTGATCTCCATGCGTCCCGACCCCACCTTGCTGTTGCCGGACCACTCGTACACGGCGCCCTTGCCCTGGGCCGCGCCGCTGTAGGTCCGCTTCATCGCGGGGTCCAGCTTCTCCCACGGCGACCAGGCGCCCCAGCCCCGGAAGTCGTCGATGAGCGCGTAGATCTTCTCCGGCGGAGCCTTGATGCTCGTCGAGCGCTCGACCCGGAACGAGTCGGGCCGCGTCGCGGCGTAGATGAGGAGCGCGACGATCAGGACGAGGACGACCAAGGCGATCTTCTTCAGCATGGATCCCTCCGAGCGTTCGATCGCGGCGCTCCAGCCCGGGCCGCGAAGCCGTGTCAGATCATTTTCGGGCCGCAGTCTAGCAGCCTCCTGCGGGCCTGCCGCGCTCGATCCACCGCCCGGCTTAGAATCGCACCATGCCCGCCGGCCCGTCGACTCTCGCTTCCGACCTCGCGCGCGGCGCCCTCGCGCGGCGGCCGATCGTGATCGTCGAGGATCACCTCTTTCACGTCACCGAGCTCCTCGCGGCGCTCGCCGCCGCGCAGCCGGACGTCGCGCCGCAGCTCGCCGTCGTCTGCCTCGAGCGGCGCGGGCCGGACACCGAGCGGGCGGTGGCGGAATGGCTCGCCGCCTACCCCGGCCTCCTGGTCGCCGCCGAGGTCGACGGGAGGCCGCTCGCCGGCCTCTCGCCGCTCGATCCCGAGGTGTTCGCGAGCGCGCCGCGGCTGGCGGCGCGGCTCGCCGCGGCGCTGCGGCCGGGCGGGCTCCTCGTCCAGGACGTGCAGCTCCAGACGCTCACGTACGTCCCCGCCGATCGCTGGTGGGAGTCGATCTACCTCGCGAGCACCGTGCGCGGCACCTTCCCCGAACGGCCGCCCGAGGTGCGCTTCCTCTCCAACAAGCGCGGCTACGAGGCGACCTTCGGCCGCGATCTCCTCGAGGCCGGCTTCGACCCGCGCGACGTGATGGCGAAGGGCGATCTCGCGCGCGCCGTCGTCCCCACCCTCCTCGGCCACCTGGCGCGGCGCTTCCCACTCGAGCTCACCGCGGCCGCGGCGGAGGGGCGACTTCCGTGCTTGCGCCTCGGCCGCGAGGACCGCGCGGAGATCGAGGCCGCGCTCGACCTCCTCCTCTGGGAGGGCGACGACGGCGCGCTCGACCTCGCCGGCCGTGCGCTGACCGCGCGCCTCCCCCTCAAGGCCGAGAGCCACGAGGCGGCGACCTGGCGCCGGTTGATCGACGACCGGCTCGCCAGCGTTTCCGGCAGTGCCGGCGGGCAGGGCGTTGCCGTCACCGAGATCGGCGAGCGCCTGGCGCCCGAAGGCGCCCTCAAGGCCGAGGTCACCAACGCCGCGGCGCGCCACCTCCACGTCCTCCGCGGCCGGCTGGCCGATCCCTCGGCGATCGTCACCGCCGGCCACGCCTACCGCCTGGCCGAGCGGCTGGCGGTGGGAATCGTGGCGTAGCGGCCGCGGCGAGACCGCTCCGCCGGCCCGGCGGCACCGTGGTTGATGAAAGGAGATCGAACATGCGTCGCCTCACGGTCATCGCAGCGCTGGTCGCCCTCTGCCTCGCTCCCGCCTTCTCCCACGCGGCGGCCCCCGCGCCTTCGCCCGTCCCGCCCGCCTGCAGCGCCTCCCTCGCCGCGCCCGCCGTCGTCGCGGCCGCGGCCGGCGCGCCGGCCGCGCTCGATCTGGCGAGCTTCACCCGCATCCCGGGACCCTGCCGGGTCTTCTGTACCAACGGACGCTCCTGCATGGGCCAGAGCTACTGCATCCAGGGGCCCGGCGGGATCGTCTGCGACGGGCACGTCTTCAGCTGCTTCGGGATCTAGGCGAAAGGAGAATCGAATCCATGCGACCCTCGCCCGTCTCGCGCGTCCTCGCCGGCTGCCTGCTCCTCGCTCTCGCCGCCGCCGCGCCCGCGGCGGCCGGCTGCACGGCCACTCTCAACTGCAACAACAGCTGTTTCATCTTCAGTTACGCTTGCCCGGCGCCGTCCTCCTGCATCCTGAGCTGCTTCGCGGCCTCGCAGACCCTCAACTGCTCGGGCAACAGCGTCTGCAGCGTGGGCGCCAGCTCCGTCACCTGCGACGGCGTCCAGCAGAGCTGCGCCACCGGCCCGCGCTGCAGCGCGCAGGGCTTCGAGGCCCACTGCGGGACGGTCACCAAGGTCTGCCAGTTCCCTCCCCATCCCTGCTCCTTCTGAGGCCGGTCACGCCTCGCGCCTCGCGTCGCCTCGCGCAGCCTCGCCGCCGCCGCGCGAGGCGGCGCGAGGCCGTGGCATAGAGACGCTCGAGAGCTCCGCGTAGCCTGCCGGGAAACGCAGCGAACCCGGGAGGTGCCCCGATGTCCAGCCAGGTTTCGAGCCCGGCATCCAGCTCAGTCGCCGGATCCAGAGGCAGCCGGCCATCCAGCCGTCTCTTCACCAGGAAGCCGCTGTCCCTCCTCCTCGCCGAGGTCGAGGGCGAGCAGCGCCTGCGCCGCATCCTCGGACCGGTGCAGCTCACCGCCCTCGGCGTCGGGGCGGTCATCGGCGCCGGGATCTTCGTCACCACGGGCGCCATCGCGCGCCAGACGACGGGCCCCGCGCTCACCGTCTCCTACGTCGTCGCCGGCCTCGCCTGCATTTTCGCCGCCCTCTGCTACGCCGAGTTCGCCGCCCTCGTCCCCGTCGCCGGCTCGGCGTACACGTATGCCTATGCGACCCTGGGCGAGCTCTTCGCCTGGATCATCGGCTGGGACCTCGTGCTCGAATATGCGGTCTCCTCGGCGGTCGTCGCGACCGGCTGGTCGGGCTACTTCCAGAGCGTGCTGCAGATCTTCGGCCTGGCGCTCCCGCCGGCGCTCGCCGGCCCGGTGGTGCAGTACGACCCCGCCCTCGGGCACCTCGTGGCGACCGGCGCCATCGTCAACCTGCCGGCGCTCCTCGCCGTCGCCGGCGTCACCGCCGTGCTCGTCCTCGGCATCCGCGAGAGCGCCGGCCTCAACACCGTCCTGGTGGGGATCAAGGTGGCGGCGGCGATCCTCGTCATCGCCGTCGGCGCGCGCTACGTCACGCGCGCCAACTGGCACCCCTTCGCGCCCTACGGCTGGACCGGCCTCTCGCTCTTCGGCCACACCTTCTTCGGCCGCACCGACGCGGGGGGCCAGCCGGTCGGCATGCTCGCCGGGGCGGCGCTCGCCTTCTTCGCCTACATCGGCTTCGACTCCGTGTCGACCCACGCCGAGGAGGCGAAGCGGCCGCAGCGCGACGTGCCGATCGCGCTCATCACCTCGCTCGTCCTCTGCACGGCGCTCTACATCGGCGTCGTGGCGGTGATCACCGGCATGGTGCCCTATCGGCAGCTCGACCTCGCGGCGCCGGTCGCCGACGCCTTCCGCCGCGTCGGCCTGCCGTGGGCGCAGTTCGTGGTCGCCGCGGCGGGCGTCGCGGGCATCACTTCCGTCCTCCTGGTGACCATGCTCTCGCAGGCGCGCATCCTCCTCGCCATCGCCCGCGACGGGCTCCTCCCCGAGCGCTTCTTCGGCGCCGTCCACCCGCGCTTCCGCACCCCCTGGAAGTCGACGCTGGCGACCGGCGTCTTCGTCGCCGTGCTGGCCGCCTTCCTCCCCATCTCGGTCCTCCTGCTGCTGGTCAACATGGGGACGCTCCTCGCCTTCGTCCTCGTCTCGGCGGCGGTCCTCATCATGCGCCGCACCCATCCCGAGGCGAAGCGGCCCTTCCGCGTGCCGCTGGTGCCGCTCACCCCGATCCTCGGCATCGTGAGCTGTCTCGTCCTCATGATGTCGCTGCCGCCGGAGACCTGGCTCCGCCTCGTCATCTGGCTCGGCCTCGGCTTCCTCATCTACTTCACCTACGGCCGCCGCCACAGCCACCTGCGGCAGGTGGAGATCGGGAAGGGGGAGCAGGGGGAGGGCTAGACCTCAGCACGGCAGAGCTGGGCGGTTCTCTGCTGCCTACCGGCTCCGCCAATACGGTCGCGGTCGCGGAACAGCCTGTTGCTTAATATCGGCCGGCGGCCCCTTTTCGTCCCGGTCGACAGCGCTACCGGTGATCGTGCCGCCAGCGTCGGCCGTGAGCCAGCCGAAACCCCCCGGGGCCTGCAGCTCCACGCTGATCTCGACGGCCAGGGGCGCGACCACGGAACCGGGAGGCTGGGCGTTCTTGCCGTCGTCCGGCTCGCCGCTAGCGAGAGGGTTCTGTTCAAGTCGAAGCTTGCGTTCAATGGCTCGGCGCTTAGCGTCCATCAGCATTTCGATTCGCCGGCCCATCTCGGCTGAGCCGGCCGCCCTGCGCGTGATCTTTACGGCTACAACCCTGGCGCCCGCGAGCTCGGTGTGGGCGAGCGCCGCCTTGACGAGGGCGGGAATGCGGTCGACTGCGACCCGGTCCCAGTCGAAGAGGTTGTCGTCGAGGTTGGGGTCTGCGAGCACGCCCGAGAGGTCGACGTGTGACGGACCACTCAGCTCGCCCCCCTTGTAGTCGTAGGAGTCGACGTTCACGTGTTGGGCCGGGTCCTGCACCTCGAGGCTCGCGGCGTTGTCGTACATCTCGAAGCGCAGGGCACGGAGCTTGCCCGGCAGCTTCCGGCGGTAGGTCTGGAGCATCGTCGTGAACTGTGGCTCGTTCCACAGCGCTCCGGCGGGCGCCGGTGGTTCCGGAGCGCCGGCCCAAGTGGCCGGCGCCTGCTGGCAGCTCGCCACGCTGAGTGCTGTTGCGGTGGTCAACGACGCCAGGGTCAGCCGGGCAAAGGTCGTGCGCATGGAGCACCTCCTCTCGTAGTACATACGCAAAGCGGCCCAGCCGCGGGACGATGGCCTGGCCGATTTCTGTCTAGGGACTTAAATTATAGGAGGGAAGGGCTTAGGGGCACATCCCACCTCCGCGGGGATCTGCGGCCCGCCGGTTTGCCCCGCCGGCGGTTCCCGCATAGCATCGAGCGGAAGCTCAAGGACCGAACGCCGCTCAGGGGCGGAGCCGCCGGGAGCCCCGGGCGCCGCCGAGGAATCGGGCAATGCTCACGCTCACCTACATCCTCTTCGCCGCCGCCGGATGTCTCTACGTGCTCATCGCGGCGTTCCTCGGGCACGCCTCGGATTTCGTGGACTTCGGGCATGCGGGCCACGTCCATGTCGGGCACGAGGGTGGCCATGGCGGCTCGGGGCGCTACGGCGTCGACGGGAGCGGCCATGGCAGCGCCTCGACCGGCACCGTCGGGCACGCCGTGTTCCACTTTCCGTTCTTCTCGCCGCTCGCCCTCGCCACCCTGGTCGCCGCGATCGGCGGCTACGGGCTGATCGGCAAGTACGCCCTGGGGCTGAGCGACGCCGCGAGCCTCCTCGTCGCCATCCCCGCCGCCCTGGCGACCGCCTACGGGGTGACCTATGCCGGCTGGCGGCTGGTCTCCGGG
>DATBQN010000431.1:0-13555 GCA_036560825.1 Thermoanaerobaculia bacterium | reverse complement strand
GCCGCAGACGAACCCGCAGTCCGGCCTCGCCTTCGACATGGAAGGCGCCGACGGCCACGCTTTTTCCGCGCCTCCGGCGCCCAAGCTGGGGAGCACCGAGGCGGCCGGCGAAGCGGTCGAGCTGTACTGGATGGCCCTCCTGCGCGACACCAACTTCACCGACTACGCGAGCGATCCCAACGTCGCAGCGGCCTGCGCCGATCTCAATGCGGTGTCGGTCTTCAAGGGCCCGCGGCAGGGCGGCCTGGTCACTCCGCAGACGCTCTTCCGCGACATCCTGCCCGGCTGCACGACGGGGCCCTACCTCTCGCAGTTCATGCTCCTCCCGACGCCCTTCGGCTCGGAGTACGTCAACCGCCAGCAGCGGACCTTCTTGCCGAACACCGACAAGATGACAAACTTCAACGACTGGCTGACGGTGCAGGACGGCGGCACGACGGCGGAGACCAACGTCTTCGACCCGACGCGCCGCTTCGTCCGCAACGGCCGCGACGTCGCCGCCTGGGTGCACATGGACGTCCTCTTCCAGGCCTACTTCAACGCGCTCCTCATCCTCGGCACGCCGCCCAACTCGGTGGACCCGTTCAGCGGCGGCATCGGCGCCCCTCTCAACCCCGGCAACCCCTACCTCCACTCGCACACCCAGGCCGGCTTCGGCACCTTCGGCCCTCCGGGCTTGGCCGGGGCGTTGACCGAGGTGGCGGTTCGCGGCCTCAAGGCGACCTGGAACCAGAAGTGGTTCGTGCACCGCCGGCTCCGTCCGGAGGCCTTCGGCGGCCTGGTGCACGTGCAGAAGACCTCCAACCGCTACCCCGGCGTCCTCCACAACGACATCCTCAGCTCGCGGGTGCTCGGCCGCATCTTCACCAAGTTCGGCACCTACCTCCACCCGCAGTGCTTCCCCGAGGGCTCGCCCACGCACCCGTCCTACACCGCCGGCCATGCCACGGTGGCGGGCGCCTGCGTGACGATCCTCAAGGCCCTCTTCGACGAGAGCTTCGTGATCCCGCACCCAGTCGTGCCGAGCTCCGACGGCCTTTCGCTCGTCCCCTTCAGCGGCCCGGCGCTCACCGTCGGCGGCGAGCTCAACAAGGTCGCCTCGAACATCGGCACCGGCAGGAACATCGCCGGCGTCCACTGGCGGTCGGACGCGCTCGAGTCCTTCCGGCTCGGCGAGCGGATCGCCATCAGCATCCTGCGCGACCAGCGCGCCGTCTACAACGAGAACCGCGAGGGTTTCTTCCAGGGCTACACCTTCACCAAGTTCGACGGGACGCAGATCACCGTCTAGCCGATACGCGGTAGAAGGACCCAACCGGCTGTCTGGCCCCCGCCAGGCAGCCGGTTTTCGTTTCCGGGGTGCGAGTAGAATTCCGGAGCCTTCAACGGTTTCATCGAGCGCGGCGCAGACACCATGTCCACTCCTCAGACTGTCACCCGGCCGCCGGGCGTCACGGCCCTCGGCGCCTTCTTCGCCTGCGGCGCGCTCGCGAGCGGTCTGTCCGTGGCCTCGCTGCTGACTCCGGGCGGGCCCCTCGAGCCGATCTGGCAGGTGAATCCGCGCGCCCACGAGGCCTTCGCGCGCATGGGGGCCTGGGCGCTGCTCCTCCTCGGCGCGGTCTGCCTGGCGTGCGCGGCCTCGGCGTACGGCTTCCTGCGCGGCAGGCCGTGGGGTTATTGGCTCGGCATCACCCTCCTGCTCGTCGATCTGGCCGGCAACCTGCTGAACGCGGCCCTCGGCATCGAGCCTCGCGCCGTGATCGGCCTGCCCGTCGTCGCGCTGCTCCTCTGGTATCTCTCGACGCCGAGGGTGCGGGGCTTCTTTGCTCCAGCCGGCGGGACGCCGACGCTCCCAGGCTAGTGCCGCAGCCCCTGGTAGCGGCAGCTCTCGAAGCGGCCGGCGACAGTCCCCTTGCCTCCCTCGCCCTTGTACTCGCCCTGGAAGGAGCCGGAGATGAGGTCGCTGTTCTCCGCCGCGGGCACCACCCGGATCTCGGCCTTCGTCGCGCCGCGCGACACCCGCAGCGTCTCGCCCGAGTAGATGGCGCGGACGCGCGCCTCGGCGTCGTAGGTGCCGGCGCCCCGGAAGCTCTTGATATAGAGGAAGACGTAGGGGGCCTGCGGGGCGGTGAAGGCGACCTGGAAGCTCTGGTTGGGAAAGAGGGCGCAGGTGGTCAGCGCCCCCCGGTCGACGCGGTAGTCGCCGGTGAGCGTCAGGTGGCCGCTCTCCGCCTGGCCGCGCGGCGTCGCGTGGCCGCTACCGGCGAGCGCGGAGGCGGATGCCGCGGCGGCGCTCGGCCCGTGCTCGTGCTCCTGCGCCCGGCAGGCGCCGAGCACCAGGGCGCCGAGGATCCCGAGGGCGATGCAGAGCGTCAGCGCGGCGGGTGGTCCGGCGATGGGACGACAGGTCTCCTGAATGGCCTGTCTCCTCACGGCGTTCGCCAATCAGCCCTGCTCCGCGAAGCGCTTGGGCGGGTGGATGACGATCGCCACGGCCCGCTTGGTGTCACCGGAGGTCGCGTAGTGGACGGTCACGCTGCTGCCGGCCGTGAGGGTCTTGCCCGCCGGCACGACGAGCGTGTCCTTGTCCCAGGCGAAGGTCGTGTCCGTCGTCCCGAAATGGACCGTCAGCGTCCTCGCCGTGGGATCGACTCCGACGACCGAGCCGCTCGTCGACGGTCCTGAGAAGGGAGAGGGCTCGGTGGTCTGCGCCGCCGTGGAGAAAGCGCCCGCGGAGGCTCCGCCGGCGGAGGCACCCGCGCCCGGGGCTGCGCTCGAGCCCGGTGCCGCGCTCGGCCGGACGGCGACCGACGGGGACACGGCCGGCGGCGGCGGAGCCGTGCTCGCTTCGGGCCCCGTCTGGCAGGCCGCGACGGCGACGGCGAGGCCGAGCGCCAAGGCGGCGAGGGTCAGGATGGATAGACGGGTTCCGGGCACGGCGCTCCTCCACTCGGTCGACGGGCCGACGCTCACGGTACCTGGTGCGGCGTCGCGGCACCAGGGGGACAGCACCACACCAGCGCGGCGCCGATCAGCGACGTGGCGATGACGAAGCCCATGGCGGCGGCGGGCGAGAGAACCCACAGCGCTCCCACCAGCACGCTCGAGATCATGTCGCCGATCCCGTTGACCGTCGCCAGCACGCCGAAGCCGGCGCCGCGGCGGTCGGCCGGGAGCACCTCCGCCGCCGCGGCGTTCTCGACCGTCTCCCAGACGCCCATGTACGCCCCCGACGCCGCGAAGACGAGCGTCCACTTGGCGAGCGCGGCGCCCGGCAGCAGCAGGGCGACGGCCGGCACGCAGGCCAGGGCGTAGCCCACCGCGAGCACCCGCAGGCGGGGGAAGCGGTCGGCCGCCTGGCCGCTCACCCAACAGCTCACGGTGTACACGACGTTGTAGCCGACGTAGAAGAGCATGGCGCGCCGGGCCGCGCGCAGGACGCCGAGCTCCGGGGCCCAGGCCTGGGTCGCCCACAGGATCAGCAGGGTGTTCGAGAAGTCGCCCAGCCCTGCTACGCCGACGCCGGCGAGGTACCGGCGGAAGCTCGCCGGCAGGCCGCGGAAGCCGGCGAGGACGCGGCGGGGTGTCCCCTGCGGGCCCGGCGCGCGCGGCGCCTCGCGCACGAGGAGGGCGACGACGAGCGCCGCGGCGAGCCCGGGCACGAGCGTGAGGGCGAGGGTGGAGCGCAGCCCGACCGCCGCCACCAGGCCGACCGCGAGCAGCGGGCCGACCACCGCGCCCAGGCTGTCCATCGCCCGCTCGAGGCCGAAGGCGCGCCCGTAGGTCTCCGGCGTCGTCGCCTCGGTGAGCAGCACGTTGCGCACCGGCGAGCGGGCGCCGCGTCCGACCCAGCCCGCCGCCCGCCCGAGCAGCACGTGCCACCAGCGCGTCGCCAGCGAGAAGCTCGCCATGCCGAGGGCGGTGATCACGTAGCCCGCGACGGCCAGCGGCTTGCGGCGGGTCAGGCGGTCGGTGTACGCCCCCGAGATGAGCTTGGCGAAGCTCGACAGCCCGTCGGCGAGACCCTCGATCAGCCCCAGCGCGGCGGAGGACGCCCCGAGGGTCGCGAGGAGCGCGGGCAGCGCCGCGGTGGCCATCTCGTGGCCGACGTCGGAGAACAGGCTCGCCAGGCCGATGCCGAGGACGGTCGGGTTCAGCCAGGCCCTCGCGCCGGCCCGCTGGCTGTCCGGTTCCGGGGAGCTCATCGTTTCGAGCCTACCTCAGCCCCGTCGAGCCTGCCCCTCAACGCCCGGGGCTCTGGCGTTCAGCGCCCGCGGGCGTCGCCATGCCGCGCGGTGGCTTCGGGATGCCGCGCCGCGGTTTGGCGAGCGCGCCCGCGGGCACGGAGAGTCGGAGCGGCGGCTCGAGGATGCCGCAGCGCGCCCCGGCATCGCCGCCCCAGAACCTTCGCGATGCCCTGGTGCTGGGCGGTCGTCACGGCCGGCGGCGCGGCCGTCGCCTCCGAGGGCATGGCCATGCCCTGACAGGCGCGCAGGTGGCCGCGGCGAATCTCGGCCAGATTGGCACGCGGGATGGCGATGCCGCGCCGCCGGATGGCGATTTCGCTCCGCGGCATAGGCGTGCGGCGGGACCGGACGTGCAATTTCCGCCGCGGCGAGGCCGTGCCGGAGGGAGATCTGACCGTCCCGCGCCGCGGCATGACGAAACCCCGACAGGGCATGGCTATGCCGCGGCAGGGCATGGCTATGCCCACCCCGGCTTCGCTATGCCCGAGCGGGCTTGGCTATGCCCGGGTGGGCGCCGACGATTTGGCGGGCGATTTGGCGCTTCGGACGTGGAAATCTTGCACGCCGCCCGACCCGGATCATCCCTCGTCCCCTGCCGGCCGCAGCTCGTAGCCGATGCCCGGGACGGTCACCAGGTAGCGCGGATGGGCGGCGTCGGCCTCGAGCTTCTGGCGCAGGCGGTGGACGAGCTGTTTCAGGAGCTGGCGGTCGCCGCTGCCGCGCAGGCCCCAGACGTGGGAGAGCAGCCGCTCGGCCGGCAGGGTGTGCCCGGCGTTGGCGAAGAGGAGCTGCAGCAGACGGAGCTCGAGGTTGGTGAGCCGCACCGCCGGCGCGCCGGCGACCGCCACCGCCTGGAGCTCGAGGTCGAGCGCCAGGTCGCCGGCGACGAGCGGGGCGGGCTTGTCGATCGCGGCGCGGCGCAAGAGCGCCCGCACCCGCGCCAGGAGAGCGCGCGGCGAGAACGGCTTGGTGAGGTAGTCGTCGGCCCCGAGGTCGAGGCCCTGCACGAGGTCCTCCTCGGCGCCGCGCACGGTGAGCATCATCACCGGCGTGCCGCCGGGCGCCGGCGCGCGCCGGCGGATCTGGCGGCAGACCTCGAAGCCCGAGAGGCGCGGCAGGTTGACGTCGAGGATGACCAGCGCCGGCTCCTCGCGCTCGTAGGCGTCGAGCGCGGCGGCCCCGTCGGCCGCCTCGATCACCAGGTACCCGGCTTGGCGCAGCGCGTAGGCGACGAGCCCGCGAAGGTCCGCGTCGTCGTCGACGATCAGGATCTTCAAGCCGCTGCCCCCTTCACGCCGCATCCTCCGCGCTCGCCCGCGGCAGCCTGATGCGCACCCGCGTGCCGCCGGCGCCGCCCGCACCTCCGGCTCCCGGCAGGGTATCGATACGCCCGCCGTGCCGCTCGACGATCGACTTGACGATCCACAGGCCCAGCCCCACGCCGCTCTGCTCCGGCTCACCGTCCCCACCGAGGGGACCCAGGGGATCGAGGGACGCGCGGGGCGCCCGGCGGAAGCGGTCGAAGAGCGTGCCCTCGGGGTCGTCGGGGAGCCCCGGCCCCTCGTCCTCCACCCACAGGGCGACGCCCGCCGCCTCGACGGCGCCGCCGACGCGGATCGTCGAGCCCTCGGGGGCGAACTTGTTGGCGTTGGCGAGCAGGTTGACCATCGCCTGGGTGAGCCGCGGCGCATCGCCGGAGACCGCGGGGAGCGGATAGGGGAGATCGACCTCGAGCCGCTGAGCGCGCTGGCCGATGAGCGGCGCCGTGAGCTCGATCGCCTGCTCGACCACCTCGTCGAGCGCCACGGCGCGGCGCCGGATGCCGATCTCGCCGGCCTCGATGCGCACGCTCTCCAGGAGGTTGTCGACGAGCTGGGTGAGGCGGAGCGTGCCGCGCTCGAGCGAGCGCACCAGCTCGCGGACGTCGGCGCGCGGAGAGCCCGCGGGGCCCGGGTCGGCGGCATCGGCGTCATCGGCGGCCGCGAGCCGCTCCGCGAGGAGCTCGATCGAGGCGAGCTGGGCGGCCAAAGGGGTCTTGAACTCGTGCGAGATGTTGGCGAGCACCGCGTCGCGCAGGCGGCGCGCCGCCTCGACCTCGGTCTCGTCGCGCAGCACCTGGAACTGGCGGTCGGCGGGGGACGGCGCGAACGCCGGCGCCACGGCGCCGCCCGGGGGCGAGCTCGTCACCACCACCGAGCGCCGCGCGCCCGAGGGGAGCACCAGGTGCTCGGTGGCGCGGGCGCCGCCGCGGAAGCGGGCGTGGACGATCGGGCAGGCCTCGTCGCAGGGCCGCTCGCCGCCCGCGCCGCGCGGGTTGAGCACGTCGCCGCAGAAGCGGCCGAGCGCGCTCGCGGCGTCCCGCGGATCGATGCCGAGGAGCGCCGCGGCCTGGGGGTTCAGGTAGCGGATGCGGCGGTCGCGGTCGACGGCGAAGACGCCCTCGGAGATGCCGGCGAGGACCGCCTCCGACTCCCCCTGCCGGCGGCGGAGCTCGGCGGTGAGGACGTAGAGACGCCGGCGCATCTCCTCCATCGTGGCGCCGAGAGCCTCCGCTTCGGACCATGCGGCCCCGCGGCCGGCGGCGGCGGCCGGAGCGACGGGCGTCTCGAGGTCGCCGCGCGCCAGGCGGGCGGCGCCGGCGGTGAGCTCGCCGATGGGACGCGCCAGCCGGCGCCCGGCGACGAAGCCGGCCACTGCCGCCGCCGCGACGGCGGCGAGGAGGATCGCCGGCCGGTGCGCCTCCGGCATCTCGACGGCGAGCGCGACGGTCGCCGCGACGAGCGCCGCGGCGAGGGCGGCGAGCAGGAGGCCGAGGGCGAGGGTGGAGCGCTGGCTCGACGGCACGGCGGAGTTATAGCAGGCCGCGCGCGCGGCCGGCGGTCATCGGACGCAGATCGCGGCGCAGATCGGGGCGCTCATCGCCCCGTCTTCCACTCGATGGCGCTCTTCAGCACCAGGGTCACCAGGGCGAGGAAGGTGAGCAGCGAGGCGACCGCGAAGGCGGCGGTGAACTGGTACTCGTTGTAGAGGATCTCGACGTGGAGGGGCAGGGTGTTGGTGAGGCCGCGGATGTGCCCCGAGACCACCGACACGGCGCCGAACTCGCCCATCGCGCGGGCGTTGCAGAGCACCACCCCGTAGAGCAGGCCCCACTTGATCTTGGGGAGGCTCACCCGCCGGAAGGTCTGCCAGCCGGAGGCGCCGAGGGTGAGCGCGGCCTCCTCCTCGTCGTTCCCCTGCGCCTGGAGGATGGGGATGAGCTCGCGCGCGACGAGCGGCGAGGTGACGAAGATGGTCGCCAGGACGATGCCGGGCAGCGCGAAGATGATCTTGACGTCGTGGGCGATGAGCCAGGGGCCGACGAGGCCGCGGGCGCCGAAGAGGAGGACGAAGAGCATGCCGGCGATGACCGGCGAGACGGCGAACGGCAGGTCGATCAGGGTGATGAGGAGGTTCTTGCCGCGGAACGGGAACTTGGCGATCGCCCAGGAGGCGGCGAGGCCGAAGAGGAGGTTCAGGGGCACCGCGAGGCCGGCGGCGAGGAGCGTCAGGCGGATGGCGGCGAGCGCCACCGGCTCCCGCACCGCCGCGAGGTAGGCGCCCACGCCGTCGGCGAACGCCTTCGCCAGCACCAGGGCGAGCGGCACGACGAGGAAGAAGCCGAGGAAGCCGAGGGCGAGGGCGGTGAGCGTCCAGCGCACGGCGCGCGGCTCGCCGAGCGCCGTGGGGGTCTCGCCCGCGCCGCGGCGGGCCGCCAGCGGCGGCGGTCCGCCCGCCATCAGAATCACGCGGCCTCCTCCCGCGCGCGCAGGAACCGGCTGCGCCGCCAGGCGAGGACGTTGATGAGGAAGAGGAGGGCGAAGGAGATGAGGAGGAAGACGAGGGCGATCGACGTCGCCCCCGGGTAGTCGAACTCCTCGAGCTTGATCATGATGAGGAGGGGCGTGATCTCGGACTTCCCCGGCAGGTTGCCGGCGATGAAGATGACCGAGCCGTACTCGCCCAAGGCCCGTGCGAAGGCGAGGACGAAGCCGGTGGCGGCGGCGGGGACGAGCTCGGGGAGGATCACCCGCCAGAAGGTCTGCGCGCGCGAGGCGCCCAGGGTGGAGGCCGCCTCCTCGACCGCGGGGTCGAGCCCGGCGAGCACCGGCTGCGCCGTGCGCACGACGAAGGGGAGGCCGATGAAGGTGAGCGCCACCACCACCCCGAGCGGGGTGTAGCCGACGTGGACCCCCAGCGGCTCGAGGTAGCGGCCGACCCAGCCGTTGGCGGCGTAGATCGAGGCGAGGGCGATACCGGCGACCGCCGTGGGGAGAGCGAAGGGGAGGTCGACCAGGGCGTCGACCAGGCGCCTGCCCGGAAAGCGGTAGCGCTCGAGCACCCAGGCGACGAGCACCCCGAAGACGCCGTTGACGAGGGCGGCCACCAGCGCGGCGCCGAGCGAGAGCCGGTAGGCGGCGAGGGTGCGCGGCGCGGTGACCGTCGCCCAGAACTTCGCCCAGGAGAGCGCGGCGCTCTTGAGGACGATGGTCGACAGCGGGATGAGGATGACGAGCGAGAGATAGAGGAGCGTGAAGCCCATCGCCAGGCCGAAGCCGGGCAGCACGGAGCCGCGCGGGCGGCGGCGCGTGGCGGGGACGGCGGGCGGCGCCGGGTGCTCCGAGACCGGCGAGTGCCAGGGCTCGATCGATGCCTCGAGCGCCGGCTCGCCGGCGGCGGGCGACGGCGCCTCCTCGTCCGCCCGCTCGTGCGCCCGCTCGTCCGGCGGCTCGTCCGACGGATCCGAGGCTGGCGCGGTCGTCCGCTCCGGGGGAACCATCGGGCGCTATCTCGCCGCGTAGAGCTGGTCGAAGACGCCGCCGTCGGCGAAGTGCGTCTTCTGCGCCTTCGCCCAGCCGCCGAAGAGCTTGATGTCGAAGAGCTGCACGCGGGGAAACTCGGCGGCGTGCCTGGCGGCGACCGCCGCGAGGCGCGGGCGGTAGTGGTTGCGGGCGGCGACCTCCTGGCCCTCCGGGGAGTAGAGGTACTCGAGATAGGCGCGGGCGAGCGCCTCGGTGCCGTGCTTGCGGGCGATCTTGGCGACCACCGCGACGGGCGGCTCGGCGAGCACGGAGACCGACGGCGCCACGATCTCGAGCTTCCCCTTGCCCAGCTTGTCGAGCGCGTAGATCGCCTCGTTCTCCCAGGCGATCAGCACGTCGCCCAGGCCGCGCTCGACGAAGGTCACCGTCGAGCCGCGGGCGCCGGTGTCGAGGACGGGCACGTTCTTGTAGAGCCGGGCGACGAAGTCGCGCGCCCTGGCCTCGCTGCCGCCGCTCGCCTGGAGCGCGTAGCCCCAGGCGGCGAGGTAGTTCCAGCGCGCGCCGCCCGAGGTCTTGGGGTTGGGGGTGACGACCTGGACGCCCGGCCGCACGAGGTCCGGCCAGTCGTGGATCTTCTTGGGGTTGCCCTTGCGCACCAGGAAGACGATCGTCGAGGTGTAGGGCGTCGAGTTGGCGGGGAGGAGCGTCTGCCAGTTGGCCGGCAGCAGGCCGGCGGCGGCGAGCGAATCGACGTCGTGGGCGAGGGCGAGCGTCACCACGTCCGCCTCGAGGCCGTCGGCGACCGAGCGCGCCTGCTTGCCCGAGCCGCCGTGCGACTGCTGGACGGTGACGCCCTGGCCGGTCTTCGCCTTCCAATAGCGGGCGAAGGCGGCGTTGAAGTCCTGGTAGAGCTCGCGGGTCGGGTCGTAGGAGACGTTCAAGAGCGTGGCGTCCTTGGGCGCCGCGGCGGCGGACACCGCCAGTGCGGAGCCGAAGACGAGCGCCAGGGCGAGCGACCGGAAGGCGGAGGGTGTGGCCATGGGTTCCCCTTTCAATTGGCTTCCTGGCGCGCGCGCACGATGAGGATCGGTTGGCTCGCCTGCTCGAGGAGCGACTGGACCACCCCTTCGAGCGCGACGCGGCCGCGGCGGTCGGCGAGCGGCGCGCCGAGGACGAGGAGGTTGTGCTCGCCCTGCGCCATCTCGCCGCGGATCTCCTGCACCACGACGCCGCGGCGCACCCGCGTCGAGGCGGGCACCCCGAGCCGCCCGAGCGAGCGGGCGCTGGCGGCGAGGAAGCGCTCGATCTGCTCCGGCGGCTCGGCCCCGGCGCGGCCTCGCGCGCGGCCGGGTCCGCCCGCCGCGCCCGCTCCGTCCGCTCCCACCGCTCCGCCGGCGCGCCCGTCGGCCCGCGGGCCCTCGGCGATGACCTTGAGCACCGTCGCCTCGGCCCCCAGGTGGCGCACCAGGCGGCCGGCGAAGAGCACGTCCTCCTTGCCCGGCTCCCCGACCGCGACGCAGATGAGGACGCGCGAAGGGATCGGCCGCTCGGCGGCGCCCTCGGCGGGGACCATGAGGAGGTGCTGGCCGCCGGCCTGGAGGGCGCGCTCGGCGAGCTCGACGCCGTCGCGCCGCGAGTAGCCGAGCACCACGAGGTCGTGCTCGTCGCGCCGCAGCTCGTCGACGACGGCGTCGGCCAGCTCGCCCTCGGCGGCGCGGGCATCGACCGCGGCGAGCCCGCTCCCCAGCTGCTCCTTGGCCTCCTGGAGGAGACCGTCGAGGGCGGCGCGCTCGGCGCCGCAGCCGAGCACCGTCACCCGCGCGTGTGCGAGGCGAGCGAGCTGGCCGGCGAGGGCGAGCGCGGCGCGCGACTCGGGCGAGCCGTCGATGGGGAGGAGGAGCGAGAGGCCGGGATGGACGAGGGCGTGGACCCGCCGCACGCCGACCCACACGTCGTCGCCCGGCTTGAGCGGCTGGCGCCGCGACTGGTACTGCGAGCGGCTCGCCTCGACGAGCAGGAAGTCGCCGCCGAAGGGGGCGGCCGGCGCGATCGGCCGCGCGCCGGGGAGGGCCGGGAGGCGCAGGCGCAGCCGCTCGACCGAGCCCAGGAAGCTCGTCGCCTCGACGACCCCCTGCCCGAGGAGAGGGTTGACCATCTCCGCCAGCGAGCCGCGGAGCGCCACGTCCTCGGGACGGAAGAGCACCTGGACGCGGCGCGGGTCGGACGGCGGCTCGCCCTGGGTGGCGAGCGGGAACTCGAGCGGTCCGACCTTGACCCCCTTGCCGGTGACCTCGCCGACCAGCAGGTTGGCGGTGCCGAGGAAGGTGGCTACGAACTCGGTCTGCGGCCGCAGGTAGAGCTCCTGCGGCGGCCCGTACTCCAGCAGGCGGCCGAAGTTGAGCACCGCCAGGCGGTCGGCGAGCTCGAACGCCTCGTCCTGGTCGTGGGTGACGAAGACGGTGGTGAGCCGGATCTCGCGCTGGATCTCGCGGATGGTGCGGCGGAGCTCGGTACGGATGCGGGCGTCGAGGGCGCCGAAGGGCTCGTCGAGGAGCAGGACCTCGGGCTGATGCGCGAGGGCGCGGGCGAGGGCCACCCGCTGCTGCTGGCCGCCGGAGAGCTGGGTCGGCATGCGGCCGCCGAGGCCGGCGAGGCCCACCAGCTCGAGCAGCTCGTCGCGGCGGCGGCGGCGCTCGGCGCGGGGGACCCTGCGGATGCGCAGCGCGAACTCGATGTTGTCGGCGACGGTCATGCCGCGGAAGAGGGCATAGTGCTGGAAGACGAAGCCCACGCCCCGCCGCTTGGGCGGCAGGTCGGTCACCTCGCGGCCATGGAGGAGCACGCGCCCGGCGTCGACGCCGGTCAAGCCGGCGATCATCCGCAGCACCGTGCTCTTGCCGCTTCCCGAAGGGCCGAGGAGGACGAAGAACTCGCCGTCGGCGATCTCCAGCGAGACGTTGTTGACCACCGGGTGGCCCTGATAGCGCTTGGTGAGCTGCTCGAGGAGGATCGACATGTTGGGGAGAGCCTAGGAATGGAGGGTGACAGTGTCAGTCGAGGCGCGGTGACAAAGACGGGAGGCTCTGTCACCGGGGGTCATGCGATACTCGCCGGCTCCTGCCATGGACAGCCCTCCGATCCACCTCGATCTCGTGGCGACCTGCGCTCTCGGTCTGGAGGAGGTCCTCGACGGCGAGCTCGCGGGGCTGGGGATCGCGGAGCGCGAACGGGAGACCGGCGCCGTCGCCTTCCGTGGCGGCTGGGAGGACTGCTGGCGCGTCAACTGGCGGCTGCGGACGGCGAACCGCGTGCTGATCGTCCTCGGCTCGTGGGCGGCGCCCGACGGCGAGGCGCTCGCCGCGGGCGCGCGGGCGCTGGCGGGAGGCAGGACCGCCGAGTGGAGCCTGGCGCGGAGCCCGCTCGACGCCGTCGCGCTGCTGCATCCGGATCGCAGCTTCGTCCTCCAGGCGACGAGCAGCGGCTCCGGGGTGACCGACACGCGCTGGGCGGTGCTCCGCGTCAAGGACGGACTCGTCGACGGGCAGCGGGACCGCCACGGCCGGCGCGGCGACGTCGACCGTGAGGATGCCGACCTCCACCTGCGATTGCGCCTGCATCGCGACCGCGCGACGCTCCTCCTCGACACCTCGGGCGAGCCGCTTGACCGCCGCGGCTACCGCGCCGTCGCCGCGGCGGCGCCGGTGCGCGAGCAGCTCGCGGCGGCCTGCGTGCTGGCGTCCGGGTGGGACGGCAGGGGACCCGTCGTCGATCCCATGTGCGGCACCGGGACGCTGCTCATCGAGGCGGGATGGCTCGCGCTCGGGCTGGCGCCGGGCTCGCTCCGCGCCGGCTGGGCGTTCGAGCGCCTGCCGGGCTTCGACGCGCGGGCGTTCGAGCGCATCCGCGCCGAGCCGCTGCCGGCGCCGGCGGCCGACCTCCACCTCTTCGGCAACGACGCGGCGGGGATGGCGCTGCGCGCCGCGAAGGAGAACCTGAAGCTCGCCTGCCTCGACGACCGGGCGACCCTCACGCGCGGGCCGTTCGCCGAGTTCGTCCCACCCCCCGGACCCGGGCTCGTCCTCGTCAACCCGCCCTACGGCGAGCGGGTGCGCGGCGACGAGGGTCAGTGGAAGGCGCTGGGCGATCTCCTCAAGCGCCGCTTCACGGGATGGCGCGCCGCGGTCCTCGCCGGCGGCGAGGGTCTCGGCAAGGGCATCGGTCTCCGCCCGCGCCGGCGCCTGCCGGTGAGGAACGGGCCGCTGCCGGCGCGGATCCTGATCTTCGATCTGTTTTGATGTCTCGGCGCCGACGCCGCAACCGACGCGAGCGTGCCGCCCGCGCTGATTCGAGCCGGCGCGCAGCTCTATCTAGAGGCTGCGCTTGCGCGCGCGGAGGTTGCGGCGGCTGCCGCCTTCTTTGCGTGGCTTGGGCGGCGGACCGCCGAAGCCGCCGCCGTCGCGCGGATCGAAGTCGAAGCCGGGGCTGGGCATCGACGGGCGCGGGCCG
>DATBQN010000430.1:0-7461 GCA_036560825.1 Thermoanaerobaculia bacterium | reverse complement strand
GGCCCTGCTCGACGACCGGCTCCTCGTCGCGGAAGTGCTCGCGGTAGCGCTCGACCAGGGTCGAGCGGACCTCGGCCGGGAGCTCGACGAGCTCCAGCTCCCCCTTGCTCTTGGGGCAGACCAGAATCTCCAACAGCTCCGGATCGACCGCCATCGACGCGCCTCCTCGGGGGCCGAAGGATAGCACAGGGGGATGGGCAGGCCGGGGGGCGCGCGTAGAATACGGGCCGTGCGGCGGTCATGAGCGAGAGAGCGCCGGAGGTCTCGATCGTCGTGCCGGCCCACGACGAGGCGGAGAGCCTGGAGATCCTCGCCGGCGAGATCCGCGGCGCGCTCGACGGCGCCGGCCTCGACTACGAGGTGATCTTCGTCGACGACGGCTCGACCGACGCCACCCCCGAGGTGCTCCGCGGGCTGGCCGCGGCGGACCGCCGCGTGCGGGTCGTCCGCCAGCGGCGCCGCGCCGGGCAGTCGGCGGCGCTCGACGCCGGGTTCCGCCGCGCGCGGGGCGAGCTCGTCGTCACCCTCGATGCCGATCTGCAGAACGACCCGGCCGACATCCCCCGCCTGCTCGCCGCGCTGCCGGGCCACGACCTCGTCTGCGGGGTGCGCACGCGGCGCCGCGACGACTGGCTGCGCCGGGTCTCCTCGCGGGTCGCCGGCGCCGTGCGCAACCGGATGACCGGCGACCGGCTCGCCGACGCCGGCTGCAGCCTCCGGGTCTATCGCGCCGAGGTCCTCCGCAGGGTGCCGATGTACGATGGCATGCACCGCTTCCTCCCCATCCTCCTGCGGCTCGCCGGGGCGCGGGTCGAAGAGGTGCCGGTGAGCCACCGGCCGCGGCTCCACGGCGCCGCCAAGTACGGCGTCGGCAACCGCTTGTGGAGGGGGCTCGCCGACCTCGCCGCGGTGTGCTGGATGCAGCGCCGCTGGATCGACCGCGGCCTTTCCGAGGAGATCGTCCCTTGCGCCAAAACTTCCTGTGGCTCGCCGTCGGATTCTGCGGTCAGGCCCTCTTCTTCGGCCGCTTCTTCGTCCAGTGGATCGCCTCCGAGCGCCGCAAGGCGAGCGTGATCCCGCCCGCCTTCTGGTACCTCTCGATCGCCGGCGGCCTGGTCCTCCTCGTCTACTCCATCCATCGCCGCGATCCCGTCTTCGTCGTCGGCCAGGGGACGGGTCTCGTCATCTATGGACGCAACCTGTGGTTCATCCACCGCAAGGCGGCGGCGCCGGCGGTCGATTGAGCGCCCTTACCCGAACCGCTCGCCGGGCAGCGCCAGCGGGCTCGCCAGCTCCTCGGGCTCGAGGGGCCGGGGGCGGCTGGGATCGGCGGCGCGGGGGTCGCCGGGGGCGGGGAGGGCGGAGACCAGCGGCACGCGGTCGTACTCGTCGAGGCGGCTGACGTCGATCGAGAGGATGCCGTCCCGCGGCGGGTTGAAGAGGTTGACGAAGCGGGCGCCCCAGACGATCTCGTCCGCCTTGTACGACGAGCGGGTGTGGACGTTCTGCGAGAAGGTCTCGTCGAAGCCGGTGAGGAGGACGAGGAACTCGGCGTCGATCTCGAGCAGGTCCTCGTAGCTCATGCCGAAGATCGGGCTCGACGGGTCGATCGGATGGACCACCGTCCAGGCGAGCGGGAAGAAGGCGACCTTCTGGCGCTCGAGGGCGAGCGGCTCGAAGGCGCGCGCCTTGCCGTCCGGCTTGAAGCTGCTGAAGAGGACGCTCACCGCGACGTCGATGAGCTGGCTGCTGCGGCCGTTGACGATGCGGAACTCGAACGCCGTGATGCCGCGGTAGGGGGCGATGAGCGCCTTCTCGCTGAACACGATGCGCGCCGTCGGGCGCGACACGCGGGCGAAGAGGACGCCGGTGGCGAGGGCGAAGCCGAGGAGGCCGAAGAGCGACTCCAGGGTGACCACGAGGTTGGGCGCCAGCCCTTCCGGGGTCAGCTTGCCGTAGCCGATGGTGGCGAAGGTCTGGACGCTGAAGAAGAAGCACTGCAGGAAGCGGTTGCCGGTCGGGGCGCCGGAGAGGGCGCCCGGTCCGCAGGCGTAGTAGGCGCCGGCGAAGAGCAGGTTGACGCCGAGATAGCCCAGCACCACGAGCCCCAGGAAGTGAGGCCAGCTCATGGTAAGGAGGGAGTGGTAGGGGGAGAGCGAGGTGAAGAAGTTGAGCCCGTCGCGCTCGACGTTGAAGCTGCCGTCGCGGTTGAGCAGCCGCGCCCGGCTCTGGCCGGAGACGACCGACCCGAAGCCGAGGTCGCGGTCCAGGGGTCCCTGTCCGAGATCGCCTTCTGCCATCGCGTCCGCAGTCTAGACCAAAGCCGCGGCGGGCTAGTGCGCGCGCCGGCGTCTAGCGGGCGCTACTCGGTCGCGTAGGGGATCAGCAGCCGCTCGATCCCCCGCGCCCTGCCGGTCGACTCGTCGACGTCGATCACGGCGCCCGCCAGGCGGACGTCGCGCTTGGCGACCTCGAAGGAGGCGTGGGTCTGGAGGAGGAAGCGCTTGAGGACCTTGTCGACCCGCATGCCGATGATCGACTCGTAGGGACCGGTCATGCCGGCGTCGGTCAGGAACGCGGTGCCCTTGGGAAGGACGCGCTCGTCGGCGGTCGGCACGTGGGTGTGGGTGCCGACGACCGCCGACACCCGGCCGTCCAGGTAGAAGCCCAGGGCCTGCTTCTCGGAGGTGGCGTCGGCATGAAAATCGACGAACACGACCTTCGCCTTCCCCGCCAGGCTCGCGATCAGGCGGTCGGCGACGAGGAAGGGCGACTCCAGGCTGTTCATGAAGACGCGGCCCTCGAGGTTGATCGTCGCCACCGGGATGCCGGCGGCGGTCTCGCCCAGGTGGAGGCCCTTGCCCGGGTTGCCGTCGGGGTAGTTCGCCGGGCGCAGCAGGTTGGGCTCGCGGTCGAGGATCTCGACCCCCTCCTTCTTGTCCCAGACGTGGTTGCCCGTCGTGTAGCAGTCGATCGGCAGCTCGGCGAGCTCGGCGAGCACCTCGGGAGTCACCCCGTAGCCGCCGGCCGAGTTCTCGACGTTCACCACCACGTAGTCGGCGCGGTGCTGGTCGACCAGGCGCGGCAGCAGGGCGGCCAGGGCCCGGCGGCCGGGCTTGCCCATGACGTCGCCGACGAAGAGCAGTCGCATGTCGTTGCCGGTCGGGGAGATCCGAGGGAGCGGAGGCGGCGGCCTAGCGGGCGAACTCGATCGAGCGGGTCTCGCGGATGACCGTCACCTTGATCTGGCCGGGGTAGGTGAGCTCGCCCTCGATCTTCCGCGCGATGTCCTTGGAGAGCCAGAGCGCCGCCTCGTCGCTGATCTTGCCGCTGTCGACGATGATGCGGATCTCGCGCCCCGCCTGGATGGCGAAGGTCTTCTGCACCCCCTTGAAGCCGGAGGCGATCTCCTCGAGCTTCTCGAGCCGCTTGACGTAGGTCTCGAGCACCTCGCGGCGGGCGCCGGGGCGGGCGGCGGAGAGGGCGTCGGCCGCGGTCACCAGCACCGCCTCGACCGTCTGCGGGTCGTAGTCGCCGTGGTGGCAGGCCATGGCGTGGACGACGTCCTCGGTCTCGCCGTACTTGCGCAGCAGGTCGATGCCGATCTGCAGGTGGGTGCCGTCCATCTCGCGGTCGATCGCCTTGCCGATGTCGTGCACGATGCCGCCGCGCCGCGCCACCTGGATGTTGGCCTTGAGCTCCGCCGCCATGGTGCCGGCGAGGAACGCCACCTCCTTGCTGTGCTGGAGGACGTTCTGCCCATAGGAGGTGCGGTAGCGCAGGCGGCCCAGCAGCTTGACCAGCTCCGGGTGCATGCCGGGGATGGCGAGCTCGAGGAGCGCCGCCTCGCCCTCCTGCTGGATCCGCTGGTCGAACTCGGCCTTCACCTTCTCGACCACCTCCTCGATGCGCGCCGGGTGGATGCGGCCGTCGGTGATCAGGCGCTCGAGCGACACCCGCGCCACCTCGCGGCGGAAGGGGTCGAAGCCGGAGAGGATGACCGCCTCCGGGGTGTCGTCGACGATCAAGTCGACGCCGGTCGCCATCTCGAGAGCGCGGATGTTCCTCCCCTCGCGGCCGATGATGCGCCCCTTCATCTCGTCGTTGGGGAGCATGACCACGGAGACGGTGGTCTCCGAGACGTAGTCCGAGGCCGAGCGCTGCACGGCCATGCCGATGATGCGCTGCGCCTGCTTGTGGGCCTGCTCGCGCGCCTCGTCCTCGATCCGCTTGACGATGTGGGCGGCCTCGATGCGGGCGTCGTTCTCGAGCCCGTGGACGAGCTCCTCCTTGGCCTGCTGGGCGGTCAAGCCGGCGATCTGCTCGAGCTTCATGCGCTGGTCGTCGACCATGCGCTCGAGCTCCTGCTCGCGCTCGCCGACGGTCTTCTCGCGGCCGAGGAGGGCGCGGTCCTTCTGCACCACGTCCTTCTCGCGCTGGACGAGCTCCTCGCTCCGCTTGTCGAGGTTGTCTTCCTTCTGGGTGAGGCGGCGCTCGAGCGCCTCGAGCTCCGAGCGGCGCTTGCGGGCGAAGCCCTCGAACTCGCTGCGCGCCTGGAGGAGCCGCTCCTTGGCGGCGATGTCCGCCTCGCGCAGGCGGGTGTCGGCCTGCCGCTCGGCGTCCTCGGCGGACTTCGCGGCCTGGCGGCGCGCGTCGGCGAGCAGCCGCTCGCCGGTCCGGCGCAGCACCAGCCACCAGCCGCCGACGACGACGATCGCCGCGACGGCGAGCCCCGCGGCCACTATGGTTTGAGCGTTCACCGGTCTACCCCCTGCTCAACGGCAGGGGGGCCCGGGTGGATCGGGAGACGTCTCCGCGAGAGAGAGGAAAACTACATCCCCCGCACGGCCGTGTGGGCGTAGCGTTTAGAACCTGAAACGCACCAGGTGGGTGTCCACTCTGCGAGCCGTTAGCGTCCTCGTCGGAGCGAGGCAGGCACGGGCCGCGCACGCAGCGAACTCCCGTGGGTTGAATGTTGGTTCTACAATCGTTGGACCCATCACGAACCGCACAGGGGATGCAAACACGTTTACCATCATATCTCTGAGGATGGCACGCCGGCCGTCTTACCCGCCCAGGGCTTCCCGCAACTCCTCGGCCAGCTCCGCCACTTTCTCCTTGATCTCGACCCGTTCCCCTTCCTGTCTCTTCTGAGCTCGGAACAGTTCGTCCGCCATATTGAGCGCCGCCAGGATCGCCACGCGGGCCGTATCGCCCGACGTCACGTGCTCGGCCACCTCGCGCATCTTGCCGTCCACGAAGTCGGCCAGCTCCTGCAGGTACTCGCGATCGTCGTTGCCGCGGACATGATACGTCGCACCAAAGATGCGAACCTCGGTATTGGCCGGAGCTCTGGTGCTCAAGTCCGTGTCCAGGTGCCGTCCCGGGCAGGAAGTCAAGTGCTGCCAGGGAGTTGGCGAGGTGAAATATAGCATAGGGGAAGCGCGGCGCGCTGCGGCTAGAATCCCTCCGCCGATGCCCCCGCCACCGCCCGGCTACCGCCTGCTGCGGCCGCTCCTCTTCCGGCTCGATCCCGAGACCAGCCACGGGCTGGCGATGGGGGCCCTGCGCGCCGCCGGCCACGTCCCGTGGCTGGTGCCGGCGCTCGCCCGGCGCCGCCTGGTCGCCGATCCGCGGCTCGTGCAGACCCTCTTCGGCGGCGTCTTCGCCAACCCCGTGGGCCTCGCCGCGGGGTTCGACAAGGACGCCCTGGCGGTCGCCGCCCTGCCGGCGCTGGGGCTAGGGTTCGCGGAGGTCGGCACGGTCACCCCCGAGCCCCAGCCGGGCAACCCGCGGCCGCGGCTCCTCCGCCACCCGGGGCTCGAGAGCCTGCAGAACGCCATGGGGTTCAACAACGCGGGGATGGCGGCGCTCCGCCGGCGGCTCGCGGCGGCCTATCCGGCGGCCTTACCCCTCGGGGTGAACCTCGGGAAGAACAAGGCGACCCCGCCCGCCGATGCCCTTCGCGACTACGAGATGCTCGTCGAGGGGCTGGGGAGCCTCTGCGACTACCTGGTGGTCAACCTCTCCTCGCCCAACACCCCCGGCCTCCGGGACCTGCAGAACGAGGGCTTCGTGCGCGCCGTCCTCGGGATGGCCCGCGGCATCACCGCCAAGCCGGTCCTCGTCAAGCTCTCGCCCGACCTCGACCCCGGCGCCGCCGCCGACCTCGCCCAGGCGGCCGTCGAGGCCGGAGCGGCGGGGATCGTCGCCACCAACACGACGACCGACTACGCCCTGATCCCGGGAGCGGCGGCCTTCGGGGGGTTGAGCGGCGCGGTGCTGCGGGAGACGAGCTACCGGGCCCTGCGGGCGATCGCCGAGCGGCTGCGCGGCAAGGCGGTGTTGATCGCCGCGGGGGGCATCGACTCGGGCGCCGAGGCCTACCGCCGCATCCGCGCCGGCGCCTCCCTCGTCCAGATCTACACGGCGCTCATCTACCAGGGGCCGGGCCTGGCGCGGCGGATCAACGCGGAGCTGCTGGCGCTCCTCGCGCGGGATGGGCTCGGATCGCTCGGCGAGGCGGTGGGAAGGGATCTGTAGCTCAACTCGATGGGGTTGGACCTTCCATAAACGCGGTGGCGTGATCGGCGACCCACTGGCGAAACGATCGCGGCGCCGATCCCAGGATGTCGAACACCGTCGAGGTGATGAACGCCGGCCTTCCGATCGTTGCGCCCCACGCGGCGAGCAGCATGTCCATGGCCGGGCGCGGCCAGCTTCCCTCCGTCTCGCTCCGGAACTCGTCCGGCGACAGCTCCTCAAATCTGATCCGGCGCCCCAAGACGTCACCGATGATGCTCACCTGCTCTGCCTGGCTCAATGACTCGGGGCCGGTGAGGACGTAGTCGCCTCCAACATGTCCGTCCTGATACAGGGTCCGCGCCGCGACGGCTGCCACGTCGCGGTCATCGACGGGTGCTGTCTCGGCAGCGCCGTAAGGCCACCGGACGACACCGTCGGCGCGAATCGCGGTCGCCCACCAGAACAACGCGTTCGACGCGAACATCCCCGGCCGGATGATCGTCGACTCGAGCCCGGCGGCAGCGATGAGCCGCTCGATATCGGCGTGGAGCACCGCCATGGGATTCGGTTGCTGGAAGAAAGGGTGCGGGGTTTGGTGCGGCGATGAGAGAAAGATGACACGCCGCGCGTAGGTCGCGAGGCGCTCGACGACTGCCGGAGCCGTCGTCGGCGGGACGGTCCAGACGAGGAAGACGGCACCGACACCTCGCAGTCCCGCGTCGAGCGATTCGGGCACGGCGAGGTCGCCGGTGACGACTTCGACGTTCGCTGGCAGCGCCGCCGCCGCCGCGGAGCGATGCGTGAGGGCGCGGACCGGCACGCCCGCGTCGATCAGTAGGTCGACGACGACGCGCCCAACCCGGCCGGTCGCCCCGGTGACGAGCACAGGAGGCACTCGTGTCAGTGTCATGAGGTCCTCGTCGTCCCTGGTCGGCG
>DATBQN010000429.1:0-3998 GCA_036560825.1 Thermoanaerobaculia bacterium | reverse complement strand
GCCTCGAGCACCTTGAGGCGCTCGTTCCTCACCACGTCGGCGGCGAAGGAGATCGGCGGCTCCATGGCGATGAAGGCGAGGAGCTGGAAGAGGTGGTTCTGCAGCACGTCGCGCAGCGCCCCGGCGTGGTCGTAGTACGAGCCGCGGTCCTCGACGCCGACGTTCTCGGCGACGGTGATCTGCACCGAGTCGATGTAGCGGCGGTTCCAGATCGGCTCGAAGATGCCGTTGGCGAAGCGGAACGCCATGATGTTCTGCACCGTCTCCTTGCCGAGGTAGTGGTCGATGCGGTAGATCTGGCCCTCGCCGAGGACGGCCGAGATGTTGCGGTTGAGCTCCTGCGCCGACTCGAGGTCGTGGCCGAAGGGCTTCTCGATGATCACCCGCCGGAAATGCCCGTTCTCCTCGCGCGCCATCCCCGCCGCCCCCAGCCGGTCGACGATGGTGGAGAAGAAGGAGGGCGGCGTCGCCAGGTAGTAGAGGCGCGAGCCGCCGGTCGAGCGCTCGGCCTCGGCCTGCTGGATCGCCTTCTCCAGCCGCTCGTAGGCGGCGGCGTCCGCGAAGTCCCCAGGCGTGTAGTAGACCCGCTCGATCAGCCACTGGAGGAGGTCGTCCTCCACCTTGCCGGTGGCGAACTGGTGGAGCTCGTCCTTGAGCGTGCGGCGGAAGTCGTCGGTCGATATCTGCTGGCGCCCCGTCCCCACCACCGCGAACTCGTCGGGCAGGAGCCCGCTGGCGCGGAGGTTGTAGAGGGCCGGGAAGAGCTTGCGCTTGGTGAGGTCGCCGGTGGCGCCGAAGATCACCATCGCCGAGGGGTTCGCCGGCTTCGGCGTCTCCTCGACGCTCTCGAGCTGCGGCTCGGCGTCGTGCACCAGCGCGATGGCTGCCTTGCCCGCGGTCGGCGTCGCCATGGTCAGCCTCCCGCCGGCCGCTCGAGGTGGCCGCCGAAGCCGTGGCGCATGGCCGAGAGCATCTTCTCGGCGAAGGTGTGCTCGCGGCGCGAGCGGAAGCGGGTGTAGAGCGCCGCCGAGAGCACGTCGGCCGGCACCGCCTCCTCGAGCGCCGCGACGATCGTCCAGCGACCCTCGCCCGAGTCCTGGACGAAGCCGGTGAAGTCGGAGAGGTCCGGGCTGCCGGCGAGGGCGAGCGCCGTGAGGTCGAGGAGCCAGGAGGAGACGACGCTGCCGCGCCGCCACAGCTCGGAGACGGCTCCCAGGTCGACGTCGTACTGGTGCCCCTCCGGCAGCTCCTTCGAGGCGGCGTTCTTGAGGATGTCGAAGCCTTCGGCGTAGGCCTGCATGAGGCCGTACTCGATGCCGTTGTGGACCATCTTGACGAAGTGCCCGGCGCCCGACGGGCCGCAGTAGAGGTAGCCCTGCTCGGCGGTGCCGGCCGGCCGGCCCTGAGTGCGCGGGATCTGCCCCTCGCCCGGCGCCAGGGTCTTCCAGATCGGCTCGAGGCGATCGGCGGCCTCGCGCGGGCCGCCGATCATCAGGCAGTAGCCGCGCTCGAGGCCCCAGACGCCGCCGCTCGTCCCCACGTCGAGATAGTGGAGGCTCCGCTTGGCGAGCTCGCCGCTCCTGCGGACGTCGTCCTTGAAGTAGGAGTTGCCGCCGTCGATGACGGCGTCGCCCGGCGCCAGCCGCTCGGCGAGCGCGCCGACCGTCTTCTCGGTGACGTCGCCGGCGGGGAGCATCAGCCACACCGTGCGCGGGGCGGCGAGCTTCTGCACCAGCTCGTCGAGCGACGCCGAGCCCGTGGCGCCCTCCTTGACGAGCTCGGCGACCGGGGCCGCGTCCCGGTCGTAGACCACGCACTGGTGTCCGCCGCGGAGCAGCCTGCGGACCATGTTGGCCCCCATCCGTCCCAAACCGACCATGCCGATCTGCATCGTTCTCCTCTCCCGGGGCCTCCCCCTGCCTCACGCTGGTACGAGCGAGCGGGCGCGTCGGCCTCCCGCCGGCTGAGTTTACCCGACGGCCGTGGCACGGGCGTCGCAGGGGAAAAGAGGCCCGAGGGGAGGTGCGATGTCACGGCGCAGCAAGGACTTCTCGATCGCCCGTCGCGCTCCCGGAGCGCAGGGGCAAAGAGCGCGGCCGCCAGCCGTTCTGCTCGTCGCGGCCGCCCTCTTCGCGCTCCCCGCCATGGCCCAGACCTCGGTGTCCGTCGGCGCCGGCACCCTCGGCGCCGGCGTGCAGGTGGGGCACGCCTTCGGCTGCGCGGGCGGGTCGACTTCCCGGCGCTGGCGCCCTACGCGGGGCTGGGCTGGGGACGAGCGGCGGGCGGCGGCCGCTGGGGAGTCTCGGTCGATCTCGGCGTCGCCTATCAGGGTCACCCGCGCGTCACCCTCACGCCCCTCATCCCCGCCGGCAGCCCGATCCTCCAGATCCCCGGCGCGCTGAGCGTCCTCGACCTCGCGATCGCACGGGAGGAGAAGGACGCCGAGACGCGGATCGCGCGCTATAGCGTCTATCCGGTCCTGGCGGTGGGGCTGACCTACCGGCCGTAGGCCATGAGGGCCAGGAGTGGACGCGTGATAGCTTCCGGGAAGACTTCGAGCGAGTGTTGAACCTCTGCGAGGCTCTCTACGATGATCCCTGTCCGCCTCCTCCGCGCTATTGCGTTCGCCTCGGGCATGCTCGCTGCCGCGGCAGCTGCCACCCAGACGGCGAGCCTCGTCGCCGACATCGATCCAAACGCGAGCGTGAGTCGCACCACGCTCGCGGGCCTCGCCGTCTTCGACGGCAAGCTCTTCTTCCTGAACGACTCGCAGGGAGCCGGGAGAGAGGTCTGGGTGACGGACGGCACCGCCGCCGGAACCACGCTGCTCGCCGATGCCTGCCCCGGCGACTGTTCCGATTCGATCGGGTTCCTCGGTGGCGCGGGGAGGATCTTCTATTGGATCGCGTCACAGGACGGCGCCGGCAACTGGCAGCTCTGGCGCTCCGACGGAACGCGCGCCGGGACGCAGGGCGACCTGAGGGTCGACGTCGCGGGATCCTCGTCGAACGCCACCGGCGCCACCTGGGCGTTCGTGGGCGATCGCCTGATCTTCGCCGGCTGCCGCCCCGGCCAGGGCTGCGAGCCCTGGGCGACGGACGGCACGGATGCCGGCACGGTCGAGCTACGACCCCCTCCAGCCGGTCCGGGCGACTACATTGACCAGCTCGTATCCTGGAAAGGCAAGGTCTACTTCTTCGAGATTCCGACCCCGGGCGCTTCGTCCCTGTGGGCGAGCGATGGCAGCACCGCGGGTACGGTCGAGGTCCTTAGTTTCCCCGGCAACGGTGCCGGGCTCCCTCCGAGGTTTCTCAGTGCCCTAGCCGACCGGCTCGCCTTCGTCATCGACGGGAGCCTCGAAGAGCTCTGGGGTAGCGACGGCACGACCGCCGGCACGCTGCGGCTGGCGGGCTTCGCGGACGCCGACCCCATCCCCGGCACCGGCATCTTTGCGCTCGGCGGCCGCGCCTACCTCGCGGCGGACGACGGCGTGCACGGCGAGGAGATCTGGACGAGCGACGGCACGGTTGCCGGTACCCGGCGCATCACGGACCTCGCGCTCCCCGCGCCGTTCGCGTTCGACCGTCCGCTCCAGATGGGGCTCGCCGGCTCGCGCTTGGTCTTCGTCGCCGCGGACAGCCCGGGCGCCTTCCGTCTGTGGAAGACCGACGGCACGCCCGGCTCGACGGCACCGATCTCGGCGGTGCTTCCGGACAAGACCTCGGCCTTCGTCCCCATCGAGGGCCGGCTGGTCTTTCCGGGTTCTCTCCCCGGGCACCTCGCCGAGCCGTGGGCGACCGACGGGACGGCCGGGGGCACCGCGCCGCTCGCCGGGATTTGCCATGGAAGCTGCGAGTTGCCCGTCCTGGTGCCGGTGACGGTCTCCGGCCGCCTCCTGTTCGCCATCGGCGATTCTCTCGGCAGCGACCTTTGGACGACCGACGGCACGGCGGCCGGCACGCGGCGCTTCACTCACACCGGCACGGTGCAGGCCAGCT
>DATBQN010000428.1:0-3199 GCA_036560825.1 Thermoanaerobaculia bacterium | reverse complement strand
GGCGCCGAGATCGCCCTCGCGAGCAACCTCCAGGGCACCTTCGCCGAGCTCTACGAGGAGCTGCCCGCGGCGCTCGCCGCGGCCGGCGTGGCGGACGCCGGGGAGCGGGTCGCCGCCCACGTCGCGCATCGCACGACCGTGCCGCGCACGCGGGAGCTCCTCGTCGAGGCCGGCTTCGAGCCGGTGCGGGCGGTCGAGCGCTCCTTCCGCATGCGCTACGCGGACGGCGCGGCCGTCCTCGCGCACCACTTCATCCGCCTCGGCTTTCGCCCGGCCTGGGAAGAGCTGGCGCCGGAGGGATCGCGGGCCGCCGCGATGGAGGCCCTCCGGCAGCGGCTCGACGAGCGCGCCGCGCGGGCGGGAGAGGTCGTCCTCACCGTGCCGATCGCCTGCGTGCTGGGCCGGGCGCGGTGAAGGAGCGCCCGGCGGGCGGCTACGGGCCAGCCCCGGCCGCGATCGCCAGGGCGCGGTCGAGCTGCTCATCGCGGTGATCGGCGACGCCGCGGATCGTCCGCGGGACGGGGACGGTCGGCGCGATGCCGACGCCGTGGTGGCGCGAGCCGTCGTGCTTGAGCACCTTCATCCCCGTCCAGGTGATGTGGTAACCGCCGGGCAGGGCGAACGGGTTGATGTTGCCGTTCGTGCCGGCGGTCGTCTCGCCGACGATCTCGCCGAGCTTGTAGGCCTCGACGATGCCCATCCAGGACTCGGCGTAGCTGATCGCCCGCCCGTCGGTGAGGAAGACGATCTTCGCATGGAGGCGCGGCGCGGCCGGCTGGAGGTCCCAGCGGCCCCCGGTGTCCCAGCCGGGCGTGCCCGTCCAGTCGGGATCGCTGAGGATTGGGACGTTCCACCGCGCCGACTGGATCGGCGTGTCGGTGAGGTGGGTGAGGGGCTCGGGCGAGCCGGCCGGGTAGCCGCGCAGATCGAAGACGATGCCGCGGGCGTGCTCGAGCTTGGGGAGCGCGGCCGCGAAGGCGTCGTCCGTCAGGCGGTCGAGGTCGAGGTAGAAGACGCCGGGCCGCGGCTCGGCGATCGTCTCGGGCCGCGGGTCCTCGAGCTTCGCGGCCGCGGACGTGCGCTCGAGGGTCACGGTCTTCCGCTCGCCCGCGGGGGTGAGGACGGCGAGCGCGACGGCGGAGCCGGCGGGGCCGCTGCGCAGCTCGCCCAGGGCGCGGAAGCGCAGCCACTGCGGCGTCGCCGCCGAGATGAGTCGCTCGTGGCTCTCGAGCGCCTCGCGGCTCGGCCGGCCGTCGATCGTCTCGACGACGTCGCCGGCGGCGAGGCCCTGGGCGCCCGCGGGGGCGACGGTCGTGATCACCAGGCGGTCCTCGATCCATCCCCACTGCACGGGAAGGGCGGCGATCCGGCTCGGCTCCGGCCCGGCGACGCCGCCGTGGCCGTCGTGGAGCGTGGCGACCATGCGGCGCAGGGTGATGGTGAAAGCCTCCGCGCTGGCGTCGGTCGCGGCCGCGGCGAGGGCCCGTCCGAGCTCGGCCCGCCAGTCGGTCTTCACGACGTCGAAGTAGGGGTAGAAGTGCTCGAGGATGTTCCAGGCGAGCGCGACGTCGGCGAGCCGGGTCGCGCGGTCGTTGCCCGTGTAGCGGACGAGCGGCGGTGCCTTCGTCGGCGCTGCCGCGGGGCGAGTCGCCGCGTGGGGGAGCGTGCCCTGGGCGTCGGCGAAGAGCGCCAGCGGCACCGCGCAAACGACGCCGCCGGGGAGGTCGGCCATGAAGGGTTTGGACGGGTCGTGGAAGCCGGCGGGGATGGCGCCGCGGGTGAACGGCGCGCGCACGCGCTCGCTCTTGTAGGGACTCGGCCCCTTCGAGGCGCCGCCGTAGCCCTGGTGGCGCCACTGGACGAGCGTAGCGTCCCCCTTGGGAGGAGAGAGCTCGGCCGGTGCCGCGAGCCCCTCGCGCGAGGTGGCCACCCGGACGGTGGGGGCGACCGGCCGGAAGATCGCCGCGAGCTCGCGCGCCAGGTCCGCGGGCGTCTTCGCGCCCTCGATCCGGCGCACGCCGTCGACGGCGAAGGTATCCCAGTCGGCGGCGGCGGCCTCGTCGCTCGGATGGAAGTGGCGCACGTAGCCGAGGAGGCGCGCGAAGGCCTCGAGGTTCGCGAGGCCGCGGCCTTCGAGCGGCCGCGCCGGCTCGGCGACGACGATCGGCTTGCCGAGGTCCTCGATCGCCACCGCGTCGATCGAGGTCTTCCCGCCGCCGAGCATGAGGAGGCCGAAGTTGAGCGACCTGGCGTCGACGTCGACGTCGCCGACGATCTCGACCGTCTGCCAGTCGGCTGCCATGACGGGCCGGTCCATCATGTTGTCGAAGAAGCCGATGCGGTCGCCCGCGAGGTCGACGCGCAGCCAGAGCTGGGCGCGCGCCTCCTCGGCACGCAGGGCGGCGCGCAGCCGCAGGCGGTGGCCGCGGTAGGGCGTCGCGTCGACGCTCTGCATGAGGACGCCGAAGGGGGAGGCGGAGCTCGAGCCGTGGAGGACGGCGCACCGCTTGCCGCTCTTCGGGTTCTCGGCGCTCGTCTCGGCCGAAAAGGCGGCGACCGTCGCCCGCCAGCCGGCCGGCACCTGGCCGAGCTCGCCCTCCTCGAAGTCCAGGTTGACCGCCTTCGGCGCCGGAGAATCGAGCCGGACGATGCTCGACTGCGCGAGCGCGCCGCGCGGGCCGATCGCCAGCGCGAGGAGGAGCGGGAGCAGGAGCGGGAGCTTGCGTCTCAAGGCGGCTGGGAATGCGTTCATCGGATCTCCCCTCCTGACGGCGCGCTGGAATTCTTGAAGAGCAGCTCCAAGTATCGCGTATCGCAAGCCTAGAGGGACGCTATGGGGCCGAGATGCCGGGTTCGTGGTCCCATCCGGTCCGTTCCGCAGCCTAGGCGTGGCGCCTGCCCGTCGAGAGCGCGCCGGAGAGCGCACTCCTGCTATCATTGATAGCATGAGCGAGCGGAAATCCCGGAGTCAGCTGGTCGTGCGCAATCTCGAAGAGGAAGTCGTCCGTGAGCTGAGGCTCCGAGCCGCGCGCCATGGTCGCTCAGCGGAAGCTGAGCACCGAGAGATCCTGCGCCAGGCGCTCCTGCCCAGCGTGGCGAGGAAGTCCTTCAAGGACCTACTGCTGTCCATTCCCCAGGTGGGCGACGACGCGGACTTCGAGCGGCTTCCGGACCGCGGACGCAAGGTGCGTCTCTGAGC
>DATBQN010000427.1:0-2822 GCA_036560825.1 Thermoanaerobaculia bacterium | reverse complement strand
TCGGGAGGAACGAAAAGGTTGCGAGACGGGAAGGCTGTGAGCCGTACGCGCTACTGCGCCTTGACCTCCGTCCACAGGCGGTCGAGGAGGGTGGTCGTCGGGCCGAGGTCCTCGATCAGCTCGCAGCGGTCGAGGACCGCGCGCGGCGGGTAGATGGCGGGGTCGCTGCGGATGTCGGGCGATATGAGAGGGAGCGCGTCGCGGTTGGCTGAAGCGTAGCGGACGCCGGCGACGATCTTTGCCGCTACCGCCGGCTCGAGGACGTAGTCGAGGAAGGCGTAGGCGGCGTCGAGATGGCGGCCCTTCGCGGGGATAGCCAGGTTGTCGATCCACAGGGTGCCGCCCTCCTTGGGGACGACATAGGCGAGGCGGCCGCGGTCTTTCGCCACCACCTTCGCGAGCTCGCCGTTGTAGCCCTGCGCCAGGTCGACGTCGCCCGCCGCCAGGAGGTTCGCGAAGTCGGCGCTGTTGTAGGTGCGCACCAGGCGCTTCTGAGCCTTCAGGCGGTCCGCCGCGCGCGCGAGCGCCCGCGGGTCGCGCTCGTTGATCGAGCGGCCGTCGAGCCGCAGCGCGGCGCCGAAGGCCTCGCGCTCGTCGTCGAGCATGAGGATGCGGCCGGCGTTCTTGGGATCGAAGAGCGCTCCCCAGCTCGTCACCTCGCCCAGCTTCCGCCGGTCGTAGCCGATCCCCGTCGTCCCCCAGAGATAAGGGAGCGAGAAACGGTTGCCGGGATCGAAGCGCTGGCTCAGGAACCGCGGGTCGAGGTGGAAGGCGTGGGGCAGGCGGGCGCGGTCGAGCGGGTGGAGCAGGCCCTGGGGGACGAGGACCTTCAGCATGTAGTCCGAGGGCACCACGACATCGTAGTCGGCCACCCCGGACTGGAGCTTCTCGAGCAGCGCCTCGTTCGAGGCGTAGGTGTCGATCTGCGCGTCGATCCCGGTCCGCCGCTCGAACTCGGCGGCCACCTCGTCCGGCAGGTAGTTGGTCCAGATGTAGATGTTGACCTGCCGCCGGCCGCCGGCTTTCCCGCAGTGAGCGAGGAAGATCGCCGAGGCCGCGGCGAGCACGAGGAGCCCGATCGACGCCACGCGGGCCCGGTTCGCCGTCCGTCTCATCGCGTCCCTCTCCCGGCTCGCGGGCGGAGCAGCACCTGCGCGGTGGCGATGAGCGTCACGGTGCCGGCGAGGAGGAGGGTCGAGACGGCGTTGACCTCAGGGGTGACGCCCACCTTGAGCATCGAGTAGACGTGGAGCGGCAGCGTCGTCGCGCCCACCCCCGCCACGAACGAGGTGATCACGTAGTCGTCGATCGAGAGCGTGAAGACGAGGAGGGCAGCGGCGAGGATTCCCGGCAGGGCGAGCGGCAGGGTGACGCGCCGGAAGGTCTCCGCGGGGCCGGCTCCGAGGTCAGCCGCCGCCTCTTCGAGCGCGGGATCGAGTCCCGAGAGCCGCGCGGCGACGACGATCGCGGCGTAGGAGACGCTGAAGACGACGTGCGCGACGGCGACAGTGGCGAGCGAGAGGCGGAGCCCGATCGCGCCGAAGAAGGAGAGGAGCGCGGCGCCGAGGACGACCTCGGGGATGACGATGGGAAGGACGAGGAGCGCCCAGGTGAGGCGCCGCGCGCGGGAGCCGGCGCGGAGGAGCCCCAGGGCGGTCGCCGTGCCGAGCGCCGTCGCCGCCGCGGTCGCGACGGCGGCGACGAGCAGGCTGTTGCCGACGGCGCGGCCGAGGAGACCGTCGGCGCTCAGCTGGCGGTACCAGTCGACGGTGGCGCCCTCCCACGCGGCGGTCTGGCGCGAAGCGTTGAACGAGAAGACGGCGAGCACGGCGATCGGCGCGTAGAGGAAGAGATAGAGGAGGCCGCCGTGGGCGGCGAGCAGGAGCCGCCCGAGCCGCGCGGACGCGGATCTCACAGGAGCGGCTCCGCGCCCCGCCGGCGCGCGAAGAGGGCGTAGCCACCGAGGAGGGCGAGCACCGCGGCGGTGAGCTCGAGGGCGAGGGCGGCGCCGAAGGGCTGGTTGCGTGCTACCGCGAACTGGTTCTGGACGAGGTTGCCGAGGAGCATGCTGCGCGCCCCGCCGAGGAGGTCGGAGACCACGAACTGGCCGAGGCTGGGGATGAAGACGAGGACGGCGCCGGCGGCGATGCCGGGGAGGGCGAGCGGCACGGTGACGCGCGCGAGGCGCGCCCAGCGCCCGGCGCCGAGATCCGCCGCCGCCTCGAGGAGCGCCGGGTCTAGCTTCTCGAGCGAGGCATAGAGCGGCAGCACCATGAACGGCAGCTCGCCGTAGACGAGCCCGATCATCACCGCGAGCTGGGTGTAGAGGAGGTCGAGCGGGCGGTGGATCCAGCCCAGGCCGAGGAGCAGGTGGTTGGCGAGCCCCTCCGTCCGCAGGATGAACATCCAGGCGTAGGTGCGGATGAGGAAGCTGGTCCAGAACGGCACCGCCACCAACCCCACCAGGAGCGGCCGCCGGCGCGGCGAGGCGGCGAGCGCCAGGTAGTAGGCGGCGGGGAAGGCGATGAGCAGGCAGAGCGCCGCCGCCGCCGCCGCCATCCAGAGCGAGCGCCAGCCGATCGCCAGATAGACGCCGTCGAGCGACCGCGCATAGTTGCCGAGGAAGGCTCCCGAGCGGAGGTAGCGCCCCCACTCCGCCGCGGGGAGCGGCGCCACCCCGCCGTAGAGCCCGCGCCGGCGGAACGAGAGCGCGAGCATGAGGCCGAGCGGCAGGAGGAAGAACGCCCCCAGCGCGAGCCAGGTCGGCGCGAGGAGGCTCCACGCGGCGCCACGGCCTGCCCGCCGGCGAGGGTGGCTCGGTG
>DATBQN010000426.1:0-3736 GCA_036560825.1 Thermoanaerobaculia bacterium | reverse complement strand
CCCCTTCGAGAGGCAGAACTGCACCGAGTCGAAGCCAGCGGCGAGCGCCGCGGCGGTGGTGCGGAGGGCGGTCGCGGCGTTGAAGATGCGCGCCCCGTCGAGGTGGATGGGGAGGCCGTGCCGGCGGGCGACGGCGAGGAGCGCCTCGAGCTGCGCCCGCGTGTAGAGCGTGCCGCCCGCCAGGTTGTGGCTGTTCTCGGCGGTGATGAGGCCGGTGCGGGCGCGCAACGACCCCGGGGGAACGATCAGCGCCTCGACCGCCGCGGGGTCGAGCTGGCCGCGGGGCGAGGCGATCGTCCGCGGCATGAGGCCGGAGAGCGCCGACATCGCCCCCATCTCGAAGTGGAAGACGTGGCTCCGCACGTCGCAGATCACCTCGCTCCCCTGCCGGGCGTGCAGGTGGAGGGCGATCTGGTTGCCCATCGTCCCCGAGGGGACGAAGAGCGCCGCCTCGCAGCCCAGGAGCTCCGCCGCCTCCTCCTGCAGGCGGTTGACGGTGGGGTCCTCGCCGAAGACGTCGTCGCCGACCTCGGCCGCCGCCATCGCCCGGCGCATCTCGTCGTCGGGCCGGGTGACGGTGTCGGAGCGCAGGTCGATGGGGGTCATAGGGCCTAGAACCCGAACGCCACGCGGACGCGGCCCTGCACGACGTCGCCCTTCTCCACCTCGACGCTGATCTTGGGGAGCAGGAGGTTCAAGGTGATCCCGGCGTAGGCGATGCCGCGGGTGTCGTTCGTCGTCTGCGTCCCGAGGTCGCCGTGGAGCCGGCCGCGGCTGTGGACGACGCCGGCGCCGACGTAGGGGGTGAGGAGGACGAAGCCCTTGGAGACGAGGATCTCGGCCCCCTCCTGGTCGAGGACGTAGGCGTGGGCGTCCAATGTCCGTGTGCCGGTCAGCCGCAGCCCGACCGCCGGGGTCGCGGCGCCGCCCCCGAGGAGCGCGTAGGAGAGCTCGGCCGAGCCGAGCTTGACGTCGCCGCCGAGCGCCTGCGACACCGCGACGCCGAGGTCGATGCGGCCCGGCAGCCCCTTGCGGACGCCCACCCGGCCGACCACCAGGGCGCCGCCGGTCAGGTCGCCGCGGATCGCGGTGTCGGTGAACCCCGCCGAGCCGAAGCTGCTGTCGTAGCTCCCCTCGGCGTAGACGTTGAAGCCGACGAGGCCGAGGGGCGCCGCGCCGTGGCCGGGATAGAAGTAGGCGTCGGAGGCGAAGCGGCGGCTGAACGCCTCGAAGTCGGCCGGCAGCGCGTTGCCGTCGACCGTCCAGGCGGCGGCCGGCCGGGCCGCGAAGAGCAAGATCCCCGAGATCGCGACGAGCGCGAGCGCGCGTCCGATCCGAGCCCCGATTCGCCGATCCGGCATGGACCCTCCCTCCATCTCCATTCTCATCTTCATGACGAGCCCATCGTAGCAGCGCCCGTCGGGTCCGAGCTCAGTCTCCCTCCTGCCCTTGGGTCCCTCCCCCCTGGGAGGGGGCGGGTGCCAAATACTCGGCGAGGAGGGCGGCGAGGAGGGCCGGCTCCTCCCCCGCCGCGCTCTCCTCGACGACCCGCCGCCCGGCGGCGTCGAGCCAGGTGAGAGTCGCCAGGTTCTCCTCGCGCGCCAGGGCGGCGAGGTCGTAGGGAGTGCGGTCGGCCTGGCGCGCGGCGGCGTAGAGCGCCTGGCCCGGCCCCTCCGGGCGACCGACGCGCAGCCACAGCTCGGCGGCGAGGCCGAGGTCTCCCGCGATCCGCCGGTTCGACGCATTGGCGGGGCCCGCGGCGCGGAGGCCCGCGCCAGCCGCCGCTGGAGCCGGCGGCGGCGGGAGGGGCCGCCGCAGGAACGGGGCGAGGCCATGCCGGGAGGCCGTGCGAGCGAATTCGCGCTCGGTCTCTGTCGAGGGCGGCGGCCGGTGGAAGAGCGGCTCGAAGGCCCGCTCGCCGCAGATCTCCACCAGGCGGCGCCGGTCGGCGGGATCGAGGTCGAGCGCCAGCGCCTGAACGGTGGCCGCGCCGGCCCCGGCGAGCCGCATGCACCCCTCCTCCCAGAGCGCCGGATCGTCGGTCAAGCCGACGACGAGCGGCCAGACGACGGCGGGTTCCGGACAATCCTCGGGAAGACGATCGAGCGCGGCGAGATCTCCGGCGAGGAGAGCGGACAGCGGATCGATCACGCAGACCGCCCCGGCCGCGCTCCCCGGTCCGGCCCTGCCTGCCTGCTCCTGCACCAGGATGGGAGTCCCCAACGCCAGGTGCTCGCGGGCGATCGCGCCGCGCGCCGCCGAGTTGCGCGGAGACACCGGCGGCAGGTAGACGACGTCGTCGAGCGGCTCGTGCTCGACCGGCGAAGGCCACGCACCCTCCGTCGAGGCAGCGCCGGCCGCGCGCCCGAGGCCCGCCGTCGAGAGGTCCGTCCACAAGCCCTCCGGGCCGGGCCACTCGCGAGGCGCGTAGCGGATCCAGAAGCGGCCGGGCTCCGGAAGGCGGGCGGCCAGGCGCGGCCGCTCGGCCGCCGGCGCCTTCATGGCCGGACGCCGCCGGCGCGCTCGGGCGACTCCACGGAAACGCCCGGCGTGGCCGGAGACAGCACCCCGCGCGCGGCGAGCGCCTGATGGACGTACTTGGCGAGCACGTCGACCTCGAGGTTCACGCGGTCGCCGGCGGCGAGACGGGAGAGGGTCGTCATCGCCAGGGTGTGGGGGATGAGCGCCACCTCGAAGCGGCCGGGGGAGCTCGCGGCGACCGTCAGGCTCACGCCGTCGACGGTGATCGACCCCTTCTCCACCAGATAGGGCGCCAGCTCCTCGGGGAGCGAGACGGCGAGCACGCGGGTCTCGCCCGCCTCGCGGCGGTCGACGACCCGCGCCGTGCCGTCGACGTGGCCCTGCACCCAGTGGCCGCCCAGCGGATCGCCCATGCGGAGGGCCGGCTCCAGGTTCACCTCGTCGCCGTCGCGGAGCGCGCCGAGCGTCGTGCGCGCCAGGGTCTCGGGGACGAGCTCGAGCTCCGAGCGCCACCCGGCGGCCGAGGGAGCCCCGGCGACGACGGTGAGGCAGACGCCGGAGATGGCGAGCGAGGCGCCGAGCCCGAGCCGCCCGGCGAGCGCCTCGCCATGGTCGATCGCGAGGCGAACCGCGCCGCCGGGCAGGGGGCGCGGATCGCCCGCCACCCGTCCGCGCTCGATCACCAGGCCGGTGAACATGGGGAAGCGCTCCGTCTCACGGGAGAAATCTATCGCGAGTCCGCCCCCATCCCGTCCTTCCCCCTGTCCCAACCCGCCCCTCCCAAGGGGAAGGCGCGGGGCAGCAGAGCGTTCCCGATCACGCCGGCCGGCATCTCTGCTCCGGCCTCGACGGTCCCAGGGCTCACGCCCTGGGCTACGAATGTGTCGCCCTACGGGCTCAGAAACTTCCGGTTCCACCGACGCCAGCCCGGAGGGCGGCATACTCATAGCCCAGGGCGTGAGCCCTGGGTCGTCCCCGCGCATGCAATGCATGCGCTTCACCCGGCCGGCAGGACGCGCGCCAGGAGCTCCTCCAGGACGCCCTGGCGCAGGGCGGTCAGGATGACGTCCTTGCCGCGGCGTCTGGCGGTCAGGCGGGCGAGGCGAGGCGCCTCGGCCAGGATGGCCCATCCGTCGCCGCCGAGGGGGCCGGGGGCGTTCCGCCCGCCGATGAGGAGCGGCGCCGCCGCCACCTCCACCCGGTCGTAGAAGCCGCCTCGGGCGAAGCTCGCGAGCGTCTCCCCCCCTCCCTCGAC
>DATBQN010000425.1:0-4756 GCA_036560825.1 Thermoanaerobaculia bacterium | reverse complement strand
AATCGCCTGGCACCTCGTAAACCTACGGGATTCACAGGGGCCGGCTTGAGCGCGGCGAGGTCGTCGTTTCGAGCCCCCCGGCCGAGCGGTCGCGTCCGATTCCTGGCGGCGGCGAAATTGACTCGCGCCCGCCCGGCCGCTAGGCTGCGCCGGTTTCCGGACCGAGGAGTCTAGAACCCATGCCGTCCCACGAGAGCGAGGGCGAGGCGCGCCTGGAGCGCCGCCGCATCCACGAGGCCTTCCGCCGCGCGGCGTTCGTCAATCACCTGGGCATCGAGCTCGACGACTTCGGGCCGGGCTGGGCGGAGACGACGCTCGCCGTCGACCCGCGCCTCGAGCAGGCCGAGGGGATCGTGCACGGGGGCGTGCAGGCGACGCTCGCCGACCACACCGCCGGCGCCGCCGCGACGACGCTCCTCCCCGCCGACCGGGTCGTCCTCACCCTGGAGTTCAAGGTGAACCTCCTGCAGCCGGCGCGCGGCGGGCGCCTGCGCTGTCGGGCGAAGGTCGTCAAGCCGGGGAAGTCCTACGTCGTCGTCCTCGCCGAGGTCTACTGCGGGCCCGCCGGGAGCGACGTCCTGACCTCGATCGCGACCGTCACCATGGCCGTCGTGCCGGACCCCCGGCTGCGCGCCGCCGGCGCCTGACCCGCCCGCCGCTCAGGCGCTCTCGTCGGGGAGGACGGGGAAGGGCCCGCCCGGGCTGGGCGCTCGCGCCGGCTCGGGGCGGCGATCGGCGCCCAGGATGTGAAGGATGGGCGCCGTCATCACGGTGGTCACGACAGCCATGAGGACGAGCATGGTGAAGAGGACGGGCGAGAGGACCTTGAGGTCGAGGCCGAGGTTCAGGACCACGAGCTCCATCAGGCCGCGGGTGTTCATCAGCACGCCGAGCGCCGCAGCCTTGCGCCAGGGAAGGCCGGTGAGGCGCGCCGCGGCGTAGGAGCCGCCGAACTTGCCGAGGCAGGCGACGAGGACGATGACGCCGCAGAGGAGCCACTGGCCGGCGCCCTGCACCAGGCCGATCTGCGTCCGCAGGCCGGTGAAGGCGAAGAAGGCGGGCAGGAAGAGGACGATCACGAGGTCCTCCAACCGCGCCTTCAGCTCGCGCGCCATGAGGCTGGTGTGGGGTACGACGGCGCCGAGGAGGAAGGCGCCGAAGAGGGCGTGGATGCCGATCCACTCGGTGGCGAGGGCCGAGAGGAGGAGGGCGACGAGGAGCGAGGCCGTGGCGCCCTGGGTGAGGCGCCCCTTGCGGTCGACGCGCGCCGCCAGCCGGACCATGAGCGGCCGCACCGCGAGGACGACGACGGCGACGTAGGCGAGCGTCAGCCCGACGGTCGTCAACGCCGAGCCGATGCGCGCCTGGACGACGCCGACGACGAAGGCGAGCAGGCACCAGGCGGTGACGTCGCCCACCGCGGCGCAGGTCAGGGCGAGGCGGCCGAGCGCCGTCGACTGGAGGCCGCGGTCGGTGAGGATGCGCGCCAGCACCGGGAAGGCGGTGACCGACATCGAGACGCCGAGGAAGAGGGCGAAGACGGTGAACGGCACGTCGCGGCTCGAGAGGGCCGGATAGATCGCGAGCGCCAGGGCGGAGCCGAGGAGGAAGGGCACCACGATGCTGGCGTGCGAGATGGCGATCGTCGCGTGGGTGCCGCGGCGCAGGGCCTCGGTGTCGAGCTCGAGGCCGACGAGGAAGAGGAAGAGGATGACTCCCACCTGCGCCAGGACGTTCAGGTGCGGCGCGACGGCGGCCGGCAGCACGGCGGCGTAGACGCCGGGCGCCAGCCGGCCGAGGAGCGACGGCCCGAGAACGATCCCGGCGACCACCTCGCCGATGACCGGCGGCTGGTGGCAGGCCTTGAAGAGGGCGCCCAGCAGGCGCGCGGTGACGATGATCGTCACCAGCGCCACCAGCACGTGGAGGAGGATCTCTACCTGAGGCGTCGCGGCGGCGGCGCCGCCGAACCGTTCCGCGCCGGCGGGCGGCGGCGCGACGAGCCCGGCGCCGCGGGCGCGGATCCAGAAGAAGGCCGCCACCGTCGCAGCGATCATCAGGCCGTAGGCGATCGCCGTCTTCCCGGCAGGGACGTTTGCCTGAGGGAGTGGAGTCATCGTCTCCTTGCCGGGCTCGCCGGAACCTTATCTCATGGCGACGGCGCACTTGCCGTTATTCGGCATGAATTCTAAGATTGATGGATTCTGGAGGAAAGCGCCATGAAGACCACTGCCCTCGCCACCTTCACCCTGCTCGCACTCCTCTCCTTCGCATCGGCCGCCCGCGCCGAGGAGGCCGCCAAGCCGACGGCTCTCCCCGCGTCCCCGGCACCCGTCACCGCCGCGTCTCCTGTCTCTCCAGTGCCTGGTGCGGGGTCCGGCGAGACCGAGATCGCGTTCGACGTCTTCGCCAAGGCGCAGGCGGTCTGCACCGTGAGCACGGTCTGTCCCAGCGGCGGCCCGACGCTCTCCTGCAGCGGCACCACCTGCTCGGGCAACAGCAGCTCGGTCACCTGTGACGGCACGACGAAGTCATGCCCCGTTCCCTGCACGGTGCACTGCCTGAACAACCCGAACTTCGGCTCCTGCACCAGCGCGGCAGGCAAATGCAGCTCCGGCTTCGACACGACTCGCGGCAGTTTCTACATTATCTGCGACGGGCACGAGATCTTCTGCCCGGCCTGCCCGAACCACCAGATCCGCTGCTGAGCGCGGAGCGCGACGGCGGGCCCCGCCTCCAGCCGTCGCTCCGCCCGATCCTTATAGATACGTCCCCGATCCTGGGCCCTCGGCCGGCTGCGAGGGCCCTTTCTGCGCCCGTACCCCCCGTATCGCCGCGCCCTCTTGACAGCCGGCTGCGGTCGTGATTATTCTCCCATTGTCCTAATGAACTAGTACAAACAACCACCGAGCTCATCCTTATCTCATGCCCATCCGCTTCCAGCTCGACGCCGCCTCCGGGGTGCCGTTCTACCGCCAGGTCATCGACCAGGTGCTGGCGGGGATCGCGACCGGCGCGCTGGCGCGCGGCGAGCGGCTGCCCACGGTGCGCGCGCTGGCGGTCGACCTGGCCGTCAACCTGAACACCGTGGCCCGCGCCTACAAGGAGCTGGAGATCCGCGGCGTGCTCTCGACCCAGCAGGGGAGCGGCACCTTCGTCGCCGCCGCCGCCGAGGTGTCGATCGGCGAGGTCGAGCGCCGCCGGCGCCTGGCGCAGCTCGCCGACGAGTTCCTGGCGCGGGCGGCGGGCCAGGGTCTCAGCCTTTCCGAGGTGCTCGAGGCGCTGGCCGAGCGGAGCGCCGCGGCCGAGCGGGAAGCTGCGGCCCGAGCGGGAGACGGGCTCGTGAACGCGGTACGACAAGGAGAGAGAGAATGATCCCCCATCGATTGATCCTGGAGCGCCTGGCGCAGCGGCGCAAGCGCGCGGAGGGCCGGGAGGACAAGTCGGACGCCGGGCAGGCCGCCCGCGAGCAGCGGCGGGTGGACGCGCGCAAGGTGGTCAACCCCGTCTCGGTGACGGCCGCGGTGATGGTATGGGTCGCCGGCCTGGTCGCGGGCGGCTTCCTCATGGGCTCGCAGCCGGTCGTGGGCGTCGCGCTCATCCTCGGCGCGGCGCTCCTCGGGCTCTTCCTGCTCGCCGCCCTGAAGATCGCCAACCAGTGGGAGAAGGCCGTGGTGCTGCGCCTCGGCCGCTACCGCGGCGGCCTGCTGGGGCCCGGCCTCTTCTGGATCGTGCCGGTGATCGACCGCGTGGCCCACTACGTCGACCAGCGGGTGCGCACGACGGACGTCTCGGCGGAGTCGGCGCTCACCCGCGACACGGTGCCGGTCAACGTCGACGCCATCGTCTTCTGGCTGGTGTGGGACGCCGAGAAGTCCATCCTCGAGGTGGTGAGCTTCGAGACGGCGATCTTCCTCTCGGCGCAGACCGCTCTCCGCGAGGCGATCGGCCGCCACGACCTGGCGGAGATGATCACCGAGCGCGAGAAGCTCGGCCACCAGCTCCAGCAGATCCTCGACGAGAAGACCAACCCCTGGGGGATCACCGTGCAGTCGGTCGAGATCCGCGACGTGCGCATCCCCGCCGAGCTCGAGGACGCCATGTCGCGCCAGGCGCAGGCGGAGCGCGAGCGGCAGGCGCGCATCATCCTGGGCACCGCGGAGACCGAGATCGCCAGCAAGTTCGCCGTTGCCGCCGAGGTCTACCAGGGCAACCCGGTCGCCATGCACCTGCGCGCCATGAACATGCTCTACGAGGCGATCAAGGAGAAGGGGAGCATGGTGATCGTCCCCTCCTCGGCGGTCGAGACCATGGGCCTGGGGGCGATGACCGGCCTCGCCTCGCTGGGCGGCGCGAGGGTGGGCGCCGCGCTCCCCGCCGCCATCCCGGCGCCGCCGCCCGCCGGCCCCGGCTCGAGCGGCGGCTAGCTCGACGACGATGCCGGCTCGGCTCTTGCCTACGGGGCGGAGCCGAGCCGGTGTATCCGAGCGGACCGCTCAGCTCGAGGATAAATCCCGCCGGCTCCGTGGGCCGTACACCCTGAGAGGAAAGATCCGGGGGAAAGAGATCGGCTCAACCTCTGTCCCCTCTTGAAAGGTTGGCGCACCGAGAAGAGTAGGCCCGACTCGCGGGCCCTGGACTCTGCGCCTATTGTAGAGTAAGTTACTCACTAGTCCCTTATAGGACTCTCGATCCATGCGCCGACCCATCCGCACCGCCGCCCCTACCCCCTGCCGTTGCACCTGTACGACGCGGG
>DATBQN010000424.1:0-3435 GCA_036560825.1 Thermoanaerobaculia bacterium | reverse complement strand
GGCGAGGTCGACGCCCGCCACGGTGCGCACCGGCACGTTGAGATCGAGCAACGGCGTCCCCTCGCCTTGCTCAGCTCGGCGTCGGTGCCGGTGCCGGCGCCGGAGGGGCGGGCGGCGGCGGGATCACCAGCACCTCGGCCTCCCGCGCGCCGAGGCTCACGGTGACGGGGACGCCGGCCGCCGAGAAGTAGAGGACCTCGGCGGTGTAGCGCCGGGGGCCTCCCGCGACGCCGCGCACCCGCCAGGTCCGCGGCGCGTTGTTCTCCTTGTTGAACACGAAGCTGTCGACCACGTGGATGTTGTTCGGGGCGTCGTCGTAGGTCAGGTTCACCTGCGCCAGCTTGGCGTTGTCGCCGTAGGCGAGGAGCGAGGGGAAGACCTCCACCTCGAGCGTGTACTTCTCGCCCACGGTGATGAAGCCCGGGTCGCCGGTCAGCCACTCGCCGGTCTCCGGGAAGCTCTTCACCACCCCGTCCTTGTAGATGATCGTGTACTTGTACTGATAGCTGCGCAGCTCGCGGTTGCGCAGGTCGACCGTCCAGGTCTGCTGCTGCTTGTCGTCGGTGAAGACCAGGCGGCCCTCCTCGGTGTAGTGGTTGTCCTCGTCGTGGTAGCGCAGGCCGACCGCCACCTCCGAGATCTGGTCGCCGCCGTCCTTGAAATTGCCGCTGCAGACGACGGTCACCGCGAGCTGGTCGGGTATCGGGGCGTCGAAGCGCAGGCGCGACGAGGTCGAGCGCGTCCACTCCCCCTCGAGGATGTCGCCGCCCTCTTTGCGCAGCCAGTCGACCTTGTACTCGAAGCCGGCCTTCGGCTCCTCGTGGATGACCTCGGTCCACACTGCCGACGACTTGTCCTTGTTGAACAGGAAGCTCTGCTCGAGGGTGCGCCCGAGCGCCTGCGAGGCGTAGCGCAGGCTCACCCTGGCCTGCGGGAAGCGGTCGACGTCGACCAGCCCCAGCCCGAGGTCGACGGCGAGCATGCCGAGCGAGCCCACGTCGACCACCAGGAAGTTGTCCTTGACCGCGGTGCGGGAGAGGGTGTAGGTCTCGTTCGATCCCTTGTAGTGGACGATCGCCGACCAGTCGTAGGTCAGCTCCGCCAGCGAGTTCGAGTAGGCGAGGAAGGTCTGGATCGACGAGCCGTCGGTGAACAGGAAGCTGTCGACCCGCTCCTCGCGCCCGCCGCCGCCGACCCGCTCGCGCTCGTAGGTCACCGTCACCGTCACCGAGTCGAGGGGGAGCTTCGAGAAGTCGGCGTTGACCCGGATGGGGACCTTCAAGAAGGCGAAGAAGGCCGTGCGCAGGTCGACGAAGGCGACCATCTCCTTCAAGTCGCCCTGCTGGAAGACGTTCGAGATGTTGGCCGAGGGGGTGAAGTTCTTGACCAGCACCATGCGGCGGTCGAGGGTGAAGTTGAGGCTGGTGCCGTACGTCTCGATGAAGCTCGTGAGGTAGGTGCGGTCGAGCTCTTTCGGCGGCGGCGAGGCCTGGACGGCGTTCTCCATCTCCTTGTTGAGCATCTCGAGGCCGAACTTCTCGAGCGACGCCAGGGTGTCGGCGTCGATCTGCGAGGTCTGCGGGATGACCTGCACCCCGGCCACCTTGCTGCGCTCGAGCACCTCGACGACGCTGGTGACCTTGTCGGTGTTGACGTGGTTCGAGCTCATGCCGAGGTAGCCGTCGCTGTAGTCGTCGGTGGTGTGGAGGACGGTCTGGGTGAGCGTGTAGCTCGATTCGAGATCGCACCACACCCGCATGGTGACGCCGAGCAGGCGGTGCTCGAAGGAGAGCTCGTACTGGACGTTGATGGGGAGGGTGCTGAGCTTCTCGATCTGCGACATCAGGGCGGCGCCCTCCTGGGAGAGCTTGACCATCACCGCCTTGCGGTTCTCGCCGACGCCGCTCACCTTGCCCGTCCCCACCATTCCCTTGACGAACTCGGCGCCGGCGCCCTCGGTGCCGCTCTCTCCCGCCACCGCCACCGAGACCTTGCCGTCGAGGAAGGGGACGTAGGTGACGACGAGCGAGGAGTCGTCGGTGTCGAGGGAGAGCATCGCCTTGAGCTTGGCCTTGATCTGGTCGAAGGCCGCCTGCGGGATGGCCAGCTCGACGGTGAAGGTGAGGATGCCGCCGCCGACGTCGTCCGCCGTCTTCGCAGGGTCGATGCGCTCCTCGTCGCGGCGGTAGACGATGAGCGAGAAGATCGGCTTGCCGTTCTCCATCGCGATGTCCGGCTTCTCCGGCAGGACGTAGAAGCGGTGGATGCCCGCCGCATCGCTGCCCGCCGGACCGCCGGCCGCGAGAACTTCGGCGGCGTCGTCCTGATATACAGTGAAACCCTCTACGGTCAGGGGATTGGTCATCGTCAGCATGTCAGCTCCCACCCTTCATCGGGAAAGAAAGAGTTCTCGTGACGGCGAGAGCCGCGCGCCGGCGGGCGACCGCCTCGCTCTGCTGGCGCGATGCCTCGCGGTTCCGTGTCCATCGCTCGCCGCTCCCCTGGAGGCGGCGCTGGCGCGCGCCGCGGCCGCCGGCGCGGCGCCCTTCGAGGTCGTCGCCGGCGCGCCGTTCACGCGCTACGGCTCCCGGCTCACCTTCCAGCCCGGCGCCGATTCGGCGAGGGCAGCTGACCTGGGCGACGCCTTCGGCTTCGCCGGCCATCCGTGGGGCGCGCCCGCCTGGGTCGGCCTGCGCGTGAGCCCGGGCGGCGCGGTGCGCGCCAAGGCCTACCACGCCGCCCCGCGCTGGGACGATCTCCGGAGCCTCCTGGTTCGTGGTCTCGAGTGCCCACCGCAACTGCCGGCGGGGTTGCCGGACGGCCTGCGGCCGGTCATGGCGGCGCTCGACGGCGAGGCGGCCGAGATCTATCTGCGGCGTGGCCCTGCCGGCCCGTGGAGCGCCTTCGCCGCCGCCGTCCTCGCCGCGGCTCTCCCCTCGCTTCCCCCTGCCTGCCGCGAGCCCTCCTTCGCGCCGCATCCGCGTCCGGCGGAGGACGCCTTCTGCCTCAGCCTGCGCTGGCGCCTCGGCGCTCTCGAGGCGCTCTCGCTCTACGCCGACCAGCGCGCGCTGCCGGCCGACGGCGAGGTGCGCGGCGCCTGGAGCGCCGGGCTGGACGAGCCGGACCGCCTGGCCTACGAAGCCGCCCTGGCCGGCGTGCGCTCGCTCGCCCGCTCGCCCGGCCCGGCCGGAACGCGCTCCTGGCATGCCATGCTCGCGTGGTCCCTCGATCGGGAGGGTGGCTGGCACCGCGCGGCGTCGCTGCGCGTCCCCGTCCGAGGGTAAGGAGGAGGTTCGGATGCTGCTTCTAGGCAGCGACATCGAGGTCTCCGGTCTCATCGTCTTCCGAGACCATATCGCGCCGCGGACGTTCCATTACCTCCCCGGCGCGCCGCGCGTGGTCACGGATGCCGCGTCCGGCGGTGCGGCTCGCCCC
>DATBQN010000423.1:0-4035 GCA_036560825.1 Thermoanaerobaculia bacterium | reverse complement strand
CTCTCCGAGCAGCGCTCCGTGGATCTAGAGGACGATCAGACGGTGTCGATCGACTTCCAGGTCGGCGGGGTCGCCGGCTCCGTCGTCGACGGCGCGACCGGCCGGCCGCTCGAAGCGGCGGCGGTCACCCTCCGCGCCACGACGGCCGCCTCCGCGATGCCGCAGGACCGGACGTCCGATGCGCAAGGCCACTTCGGCTTCGACGACCTGGCCGCCGGCGCCTATACCTTGACCGTCCAGAAGGCCGGCTACGCGGCGCAGTCGGCGACGGTCGACGTTGCCCCTCAGGGGACTGCGACGCTCGCCGTGCCGCTCGTTCCGGGAGCGGAGGCCCCGGCGGCGAGCCCGCCGTAAACGAGCCGAGCAGGCGGTCTTTTTGAAAAAGTCGGCGTCTTTTTCAAAAGGACGGCCCCCTTTTCAAAAGGACGGGCTCCCTTCAAAAAGGAGCGGCTCCTTTTCAAATCGAGAGGCGCCTTTTTGAAAAGGACGGACTCCTTTTGAAAAGGAGAGACTCCTTTTCTCCGTGACGGGCTTCCCAAGCCAGCCCAGGGCGTGAGCCCTGGGTTGTCTGCCACGGATGACCTGCCGTCGCCGCGCCACCCCGGTATCAGCCGGCTAGTCCGCCGCCCGCCAGCGGCTCCTCCTCGCGCCAGGCCGCCTCGCCGCCCTCGTAGTGCTCGCGCTTCCAGATCGGCACCTCGGACTTCAGGCGCTCGAGGGCGGTGCGGTTCGCCTGGTAGGCGGCGGCTCGGTGCGGGGCGGCGACGGCGATCGCGACGCTCGCCTCGCCGACCTCGACCTCGCCGAGACGGTGGACGATGGCGACGCGGAGGTCCTGGTGCTCGCGCTCGAGGTCGGCGGCGATGCGCTCGAGCGCCTCCTCAGCCATCGGCCGGTACGCGCTGTAGGTCAGCCGCTCGACCCGCCGCCCGCGGTGAGAGCCGCGCACGGTGCCGAGAAAGAGGATCACGGCGCCGCGGCCCGGGGCCGCCACCGCGGCGAGCGCGCCGGGGACGTCGAGCGGGCCGTCGGCGAGGCCGGTGCGCTGGCGAGCGGAGGAGCCCGCCGGATCTCCGGAGCCGCCCGACACCGGCGGCAGGAGCGCCACCTCGGAGCCCTCGCGGAGCTCTTCGTCCGGCCCGGCGATCCGCCCGTCGACCGCGATGGCCAGCCGCGGCCAGAGGGGCGAGAGGGCCGGATGATCCCCTTCGAGGCGCGCGCGGAGGTCCGCGACCCGGCTGTCCGCGGGCAGCTCGAGCTCCATCTCGCTCGCTCCCAGGACATCGCCGGCGCTCGCGAAGGCGAGGAGGCGGATCTTCATGGAACGGGATGGTAGCGCACCCTCTCATATAATCCCCGCCGTTCCATAGAGGAGGGGCCGCTTGGGGGTTCTGGCGAGCAAGCTGAAGATGGACGACGCCTTCGCGCGCCGCGCGGAGCACTGGCGGGGCGAGGTCGACCGCCTGCGCGGGGAGGAGGCGGCGATCCGCCTGGGCGGAGGGGAGAAGGCGCAGGCGAAGCAGCGGGCGCACGGGAAGATGACCGCGCGCGAGCGCGTCGCCGCCCTCTGCGACCCCGGCGCGCCGTTCCTCGAGCTCGGCCTGTGGACCGCCCACGGCTTCTATGCGGAGTACGGCGGCGCCCCGGCGGCGGGGGTCGTCGTCGGGATCGGCGCCGTCCACGGGCGCGACGTGGTGGTGGTGGCGAACGACGCCACGGTCAAGGCCGGCGCCTGGTTCCCGCTCACCTGCAAGAAGGTGCTCCGCGCCCAGGAGATCGCCCTCGAGAACCGGCTGACCATCGTCTACCTCGTCGACTCGGCCGGCGTCTTCCTGCCGCTCCAGGACGAGATCTTCCCCGACCGCGACCACTTCGGCCGCGCCTTCTACAACAACGCCCGCCTCTCGGCCGAGGGGATCTTCCAGATGGCGGCCATCATGGGCTCGTGCGTGGCCGGCGGCGCCTACCTGCCGATCATGAGCGACGAGTCCCACATCGTGGAGGGGACCGGCTCCATCTTCCTCGCCGGCTCCCATCTCGTGCAGGCGGCCATCGGCGAGAAGATCGACAACGAGGAGCTGGGCGGCGCCCTCGTGCAGTGCGACATCTCGGGCGTCGTGGACCACCGGCATCCCAATGACGCCGCCTGCCTGGAGAAGATCCGCAGCCAGCTCGCCCAACTCGCGACGGGCCCCCAGGCGCCTTTCGCCCGCCGGGCGCCCGCCGAGCCGCTCTATCCGCTCGAAGACCTCTACGGCATCATGCCGATCGACCGCTCGCGCCCCTACGACACCTACGAGGTGCTGGCCCGTCTGCTCGACGGCAGCGAGCTCGACGAGTACAAGGCCACCTACGGCCAGACCCTGGTCTGCGGCACCGGCTGGATCGGCGGCTGGGCGGTGGGCATCGTCGCCAATCAGCGCTCGGTCGTGGCGCGGCGGACGGGCACCGGTCCCTCGGACCGCGAGCTGCAGATCGGCGGCGTCATCTACTCTGATTCGGCGGCCAAGGGGGCACGCTTCGTCGAGCTGTGCAATCAGAAGAAGCTGCCGCTGCTGTTCATTCAGGACGTGACGGGCTTCATGGTGGGCAGTCGGGCCGAGCGCGGGGGCATCATCAAGGACGGCGCCAAGATGGTGAACGCCGTGGCCAACTCGACGGTGCCCAAGCTCACCCTCTTCACCGGCAACTCCTTCGGCGCCGGCAACTACGCCATGTGCGGCAAGGCCTACGGCGCGCGCTTCCTCTACGCCTGGCCCTCGGCCTCCATCTCCGTCATGGGCGGCGACCAGGCGAGCAAGACCCTCGCCGCGATCCAGCTCAAGAACCGCGGCGCGGAGGTGACCGACGAGGAGAAGAAGCAGCTCCTCGATGAGATCAAGGCCCGCTACGCCGCCGCCTCCGAGCCCCGCTACGCCGCCGCCCGCCTGTGGGTGGACGCCCTTCTCGATCCCGCCGAGACCCGCAACGTTCTTTCGCGTTCTCTCGCCTGTACGGCCATGAACCCGCAGATCCCGGAGTTCAGGACGGGAGTGCTGCAGACATAGGAAGCCTGCGCGGCAGGCTCTCTTTATCCCCAGACCGCCCGCTGCGCCTTCGGCGAATCCCCCAGGAAGAGGGCGACCTCGAAAAGCACGTCCTGCGTGGCGAAGCCGGTCTCGACCAGGCGCCGGAAGAAGAGCAGGGCCATGGTGACGCTCATGCCCACGCCGGGCACCTGACAGATGGGGCTCAGCTCCTCGGCCAGCCGCTGGAGGTCCTCGGAGCGGTCCTGCCGCGCATACAGCAGGGCGAGCTCGAGGAGCGCGCGGGCCGCCTCCCGGGCGAGACCCGCCAGCAGCGATTCCCGCATCGCGTCCCGGAAGGCCGTCTCCGCCGCCGCCGCCGAGTCGGCCAGGGTCCCTTCCAGCAGACGCAGCCGTACGAGATTGGGCGTGTCCGCCGCTCGCTCGTAGAGGGCGCGCGCCCGGCCGAGCGCCACCCGGGCCTCCTCGCCCTGGCCGGCCTTGGCGAGCAGCCCGGCCAGCCGGTGGAAGGACGACGCTGCAAGCGCCGGCTCGCGGTCCTCGTCGAGGCAGGCCAAGCCCTCGCGCAGCCGGCCGATGGTTTCCCGCTCCGCCTCCTCGCCCCCTCGCCGGTTGCGCACCGCCGCGGCGAGGACCAGCACTCTTCCTTCCAGGTGCCGCTCTCCCAGGGCGCGATAGAGGGCCAACGCCCGACCGAGCAGGCACTCTGCGTCGTCGAGCCGGTCCTGCTCGGCCAGCAGCCGGGCCTGAAGCTCCAGGACCTCGGCGCGATCGAGAGCGTCGGCGCCTTCCGCGAGCGCCTTCGCGGCGGTGGCCAGCGCCTCTTCCGCTCCGGCCAGGTCGCCTGCCCGCCGACGCGCGTCGCCGAGGCGGCCCCACGCCCGCGCCTGAATGCTGCGAAGGAAGGTCGAACCCACCTGCCGGGCAACCAGCAGCCCCGCCGCCGCCACGGCCAGGCCGGCCCACTCCACCGCGCCCGCAGGTGGGTACGACCTTCCTTCGCAGCATT
>DATBQN010000422.1:0-3172 GCA_036560825.1 Thermoanaerobaculia bacterium | reverse complement strand
CCTCGACCTGGTCGGAGCGGGTGATCGGCGCGCCCGGCGACCAGAAGTGGGGCTGAAAGGCGTGGCCGCCAGGGCCGGAGGAGCCGTTGCGCTCGGAGGGGAGGACGCGGCCGTCCATGTCGACGAGGGCGCCGATCGAGTTCGTCCGCCCTGACTCGAAGAGCACGCTGCCGGTCGCCCGGTCGCGCACCACGAAGTCGAGGAAGGCGCGGCGGAAGCTCACGCCGCTCGGGAAGCGGTGGCCGGTGAGGTTGGTCACCGTGACGTCGGCGGTCAAGGTCGTCGCTGCGCCGTTGCCCGAGGAGGTCGAGACGGTCGGGGTGCCGACCGCGACCGTCGCCGTCTCGCTCGCCGCCTGCGCGAGGAAGCTCCGCATGGCGAAGGGGATGCCGCTCGCCGGCTGCTTGCCGCTGCAGCCGCCCGCCATGTAGTCGCAGGTGCGCACGCCCAGCGGGTCGCTCCACTGGTCGAAGAGGGCGAGGAGGTAGACGTTCAGGCCCTGGAGCTGGTGGCGAGCGTAGCCGCTGGCGCGGAGGGGGATGGCGAGCTCGGCATTGGGCGCGCGGTGGTCGGCCGCCGGGTACTTGTCATCCTCGGCGGCGGCGATCTGCGTCTGGATGGCGGCGCCGTTGAGCTCCCCCTTCATGTGGCAGTCCTGGCAGCTCTTGGCGGCGGGGTGGCGGGCCGGATCGATCTCGTTCTGGTAGGCGCTGTTCAGCCATTCGAGGTAGGTCGCCTGCTCGAAGGAGGTGGCCTCCGCCGCATGGCCGGCCGATCGGCCGCCGCCGGCGGGCGCCGTGGTGGCAACCGCGGGGGCGTCCAGGACGGGCAGCTCGATGGTGTGGCAGGTGCCGCAGAGACGGGGGTTCAGCGTATACGGATCGTGCACCGGCTTGACGCCGAGCGAGTTGTTCATCGGGATGGTGACCGGTTTCTCGAAGGGTCCCGAGAGCTCGGCCGCCGGCGTGTAGCGGAAGCGGCCGGTCGAATGGTTGGCGATGAAGCCCATGACGCTCTCGCCCACGGTCGAGGCCACGTGATGGCAGACGGAGCAGCTCACGCCGTCGCGGGCGAGGGCGCCGTACTCGAAGCGGGGATCGCGGAGGTTGCGCAGGTCGACGATCGCCGGGGTGAAGCGCTGTTTTCCCCCGCTGTCCAGAGCGAGCTGCCGCTCGCCCATGGCTCCGTGGCAGCTGAAGCAGAGGTCGACGATGGCGCCCTCCTGCCCGGGGCGGTCCCGGCGGAGGAAGGCGATCTCGCTCTCGAGCTGGGCGTGGAAGATGGGATCGCGGCCGGCGAGCCCCATGGGCGACCAGCGCCACTCGCCGTAGGGCGAAACGTTGACGAGCGGCTTGTCGGGGAGCGCCGTGTCGGCCCACAGCATGACGTTGCCGTAGCGGTTGCCGCTGTGGCAGCCGAAGCACTGGTCCGAGGTGACGAAGTGCTGCGGCTTGACCGGCGGCGAGACGACGTGGTCGTAGTTCTCGCCCGGGAAGGGGTGGGGCGCCGGCTCGACGCCGGCGCCGCCGAAGAACTCCGTCCAGTCCGCGCTCGCCGCCGGAGGGGGAGCGGCGGGCGGCGGCGCGAGCGCCGCGAAGACGCGCGGGTGGGTCGACTCGAGCTCCTCGAGCGCCGTCGGGTGGCCGGGGAAGCGCGGCAGGAGCGGCGCGCCCGCCTCGCGGCTGGCGGCGTGCGCGTGCGCCGACAGCAGCGCGAGGGTCGGAGAGGTCGGCGGAGTCGGCGGGGGAGTCAGGGGATCGCTCCAGAACCACGAGAGGTCGTCGCGGAAGGTGAGCGGCTGACCCGGCATCCCCAGCATGTTGGTCGTCGAGGAGAAAGTCAGCTCCTTGTCGGCCGAGCCGTGGCAGCGCAGGCAGTAGAGGCCGAAGCCGGCGTTGAAGACGGCGAACTGCGGAGCGTAGCTGTCCGGCTGCATCCCCTTGAACGCCTCCGCCCAATACCATCCGTCGGCCGCCCCCCGCCGGTCGCGGATCATCACCGTCCAGTCGTAGTGGTCGAAGAAGTAGGCGCGGAGCTGCGCCGGCGTCCATCCCGCGTACTGCCCGGCGGGAGGCGTGTCGAACTGCTCCTTGACGATCGTCGCGCCGTCGGGCACCTCGCCCTTGCGCCCGCCGACCAGCCACCGCGCGAAGGACGGCGAGTACCAGACGCGGACGACGGGGTGGGTGCCGTAGTACGAGCCGTCGATGTAGGGGCCGGTGTCGCGGAGCGTCTTGTCCTCGCACCAGCCCAGGCGCTCGTAGGTGTCGCCGGTAAGGAACCTCGAGAGCAGGCTCTGGAAGGCGGCCGGGTCGTCGTCCTTGGCGAACTTGCTGGGGAGGGGAAGGCCCGACTCGCGGGCGTCGAGGCAGGCGAGCGCCGGCGGCTTTTCCCTCGGCACGTGCTGGGTCGGCGCGCCGCCCGCGTGGCGAGCCTGGGCGCCGGAGGCCGTCACGGCGACGAGCGCGGCGAGGACGACCGGGGGCAACGAGCGGGCATGCAGCCGCATGATCCCTCCGCGTGACGATCCAGCAGATTCAGGAACCGCGGGAAGGATAGCACGGCGCCGGAGGCGGCTCCGCCCGACTTCGCAGGTCAGTAGATGCAGGCGTCGAGGATGCTCAGCACCTCATGCAGCAGGGGACAGAAACAGATCCCCTTTTGCGGGAGTGTAGGCGGCCATCCGACTACCAAGCCTCGTGGCCCACGGGAGCGCCCCAATCCTCTTCGAGCGGCTTGTACTCTGCGGGCATCCGAGCGACGAGGTCCTCGAGCCGATACCTGCCCCGGATACGGTCCAAGGGGGTGACCACGATCCGCCCATTCTGAGCGATCACCTCCACCTCGTCACCGATGGCGATACTGGCCTCCTCCAGAACTCTCAACGAAAAACGGATGCCCTGGCTGTTGCCCCACTTCTGTACCCTGGTCAGCATGTTGGTTCCCTGTTAAGGCGTACCTCTTGATAAGAATATACATGGTTAGCCATCCGGAAGTCGCCGAGCGAGGACGCTCAGGCGCGCAGGTGGAGGTGCTCGCGCAGACCGCGGCGGCCGCGGTCGGTGAGGCGGACGGCGCGGCCTGAGGGCGCGCGGTCGAGCCAGCGGAGGGCGAGCATGCGGTCGAGGAGCGCCGCGCCGAGGGCCCCGGCCAGGTGGTGCCGGCGCTCGCT
>DATBQN010000421.1:0-5283 GCA_036560825.1 Thermoanaerobaculia bacterium | reverse complement strand
CGTAGCCGGCGAACGGGAGTACCTAGCCGTTCACCGGCAGAGCGTAGCCGGTGAACGGGAGTAGGTAGCCGTTCAACGGGAGGACGTAGCCGGTGAACGCGAGAGCGCAGCGATTCGACGCGAGAGCCCAGCGGTCGAAGTCGAGAGCCCAGCGGTCGAAGCCGAGAGCCCAGCGGTCGAAGCCGGGAGGCCGGCGGTCGAAGCCGAGAGGCCGGCCATTCGACGCGCGGACCCAGCCGCCGGGCGCTCCGGCCCGGTTTGCGGCCCCTTCGGCCCGGGGCGTAAGATCGCCGGGCCCACCCGCTTCGGCCATTGGGCAGACCCTCTTTCCGAAGGAGAGGTTGATGGCCACGATCCAGCTGAAGGTCAATGGGGAATCCCGCTCCGTCGAGGTCGAGCCGCGCACGCTCCTGGTCGAGCTGCTGCGCGAGGGCTTGCGGCTCACCGGCACCCACGTGGGCTGCGACACCAGCCAGTGCGGCGCCTGCACGGTGTGGGTCGACGGCAGGTCGGTCAAGAGCTGCACCATGCTGGCGATGGAGGCCGAGGGCGCCGCGGTGACGACGATCGAGGGGATGGCGGCGAACGGCGAGCTCGATCCGATGCAGGCGGCCTTCCACACCTGCCACGGCCTGCAGTGCGGCTTCTGCACGCCCGGCATGGTGATGAGCGCCGCCGAGCTGGTGCGGCGCAACCCCGAGCCCAGCGAGGACGAGGTGAGGCACTGGCTGGAGGGCAACCTCTGCCGCTGCACCGGCTACCACAACATCGTCGCGGCCGTGCTCTCGGCCGCCGAGGCGATGCGCGGCTCGGCCCCGACGGTCACCCCGAAGACCGTTGCGGGAGGTGCGCGATGAGCGCCGCGGGCAGCCAGGGGATCGGCGCCTCCGTCCCCCGCCGCGAGGACCGGCGCTTCCTCCTCGGCAAGGGCAGGTACACCGACGACATCGTGCTCCCCTGGCAGAGCTGGGCCGTCTTCGTCCGCTCGCCCCACGCCCACGCGAAGATCCGCTCGATCGACGCCGCGAGCGCGCGGAAGGCCCCCGGCGTTCTCGCCGTCCTCACCGGGGAAGACGTCGCCGCCGACGGGCTGGGCGGCCTGCCCTGCGGCTGGCAGCTCAAGAACAAGGACGGCTCGGTCATGGTCGAGCCGCCGCACCCCGCTCTCGCGCACGGCACGGTGCGCCACGCCGGCGATCCCGTCGTCATGGTCGTCGCCGGGACCAAGGCGCAGGCCAAGGCCGCCGCCCAGCTCGTCGAGGTCGACTACCAGCCGCTCCCGGCGGTCGCCCATCTCGCCGAGGCCGTCGCCCCCGGCGCGGCCCTGGTGTGGGACGAGGCCGCCGGCAACGTCTGCTTCGACTGGCAGCTCGGCGACGCCGCGGCGACCGACGCCGAGTTCGCCAAGGCCCACCGCGTCGTCTCGATCGACGTCGTCAACAACCGCACCGCCCCCAACGCCATCGAGCCGCGCGCCGCGAACGGCCACTACGACGCCGCCGAGGACCGCTACACGCTCTACACCACGTCGCAGAACCCGCACCTGACGCGCCTCCTGCTCGCCGCCTTCACGCTCAAGGTGCCGGAGCACCGCCTGCGCGTCGTCGCCCCCGACGTGGGCGGTGGCTTCGGCTCGAAGATCTTCCACTACGCCGAGGAGCTCCTCGTCCTCTGGGCGTCGAAGCGGGTCGGTCGCCCGGTCAAGTGGACCGCCGAGCGGAGCGAGTCGTTCCTCTCCGACGCCCACGGCCGCGACCACCGGAGCCACGCCGAGCTCGCGCTCGACGCCGACGGCAGGTTCCGCGGCCTGCGCGTCCGCACGCTCGCCAACCTGGGGGCCTACCTCTCGACCTTCGCTCCCGGCGTCCCCACCTACCTCTACGCCACGCTCCTCTCCGGGCCGTACACCATCGCCGCCATCGACGCCGAGGTGAAGGCGATCTTCACCCACACGGTGCCGGTCGACGCGGTGCGCGGCGCCGGCCGCCCGGAGGCGTCGTACCTCCTCGAGCGGCTGGTCGACAAGGCGGCGCGCGAGATGGGCATCGACCGCGTGGAGATCCGGCGCCGCAACTTCATCCAGCCGAGCCAGTTCCCCTACCAGACGCCGGTCGCCCTGCAGTACGACACCGGCGACTACGAGCCCACCCTCGACCTCGCGCTCAAGGAGATCGACTACCCCGGGCTCGCCGAGCGCAAGGCGGCGTCCAAGGCCCGCGGCAAGCTCCGCGGCTTCGGCGTCTCGACCTACATCGAGGCCTGCGGCATCGCCCCCTCGGCGCTCGTCGGCGCCCTCGGCGTGCGCGCCGGCCTCTACGAGTCGGCCGCGGTGCGCGTCCACCCGACGGGGAGCGTCACCGTCTTCACCGGCACCCACAGCCACGGCCAGGGGCACGAGACGACCTTCGCCCAGATCGTCGCCGACCGGCTGGGCGTCGCGCTCGACAACGTCGAGGTCGTCCACGGCGACACCGACCGCATCCCCTTCGGCATGGGGACCTACGGCTCGCGCTCGGCCGCCGTCGGCGGCTCGGCGCTGGTCAAGGCGCTCGACAAGATCGTCGACAAGGGCAAGAAGATCGCGGCGCACCTCCTCGAGGCCTCGGTCGCCGACGTCGAGTTCGCGGACGGCAGCTACCGCGTCGCCGGCACCGACCGCGCGAAGACCTTCGGCGAGGTCGCCTTCACCGCCTACGTGCCGCACGACTACCCCATCGAGACGGTGGAGCCCGGGCTCGAGGACACCGCCTTCTACGATCCCAAGAACTTCACCTTCCCCGCCGGCTGCCACGCCGTCGAGGTCGAGGTCGACCCGGAGACCGGCGTCGTCGAGGTCGTGGACGTCGCCATCGCCGACGACGTCGGCGTCGTCATCAACCCGATGATCGTCGACGGGCAGGCGCACGGCGGCCTGGCGCACGGCATCGGCCAGGCGCTCTTCGAGGAGGCCGTCTACGACCCCGAGGGGCAGCTCCTCTCGGGCTCGTTCATGAGCTACTGCATGCCGCGCGCCGCGGACCTGCCGAGCTTCAAGGTCGGCAACCACGTCACCGCCTGCACCCACAACCCGCTCGGCATCAAGGGCGTCGGCGAGGTGGGCGCGATCGGCGTGCCGCCGGCGGTGATCAACGCCGTGCTCGACGCCCTGGCGCCGCTCGGGGTCGAGGACATCGACATGCCGGCGACGCCGGAGAAGGTCTGGCGGGCGATCCGCGCCGCGGGAGGTGCCGCGTGAAGAGCTTCGATTTCCATCGCCCGCGGTCGGTCGCCGACGCGGTCGCCCTCTTGAAGTCGCACGAGTCGGCGAAGGTGCTCGCCGGCGGGCAGAGCCTGCTGCCGGTGATGAAGCTCGACCTCGCCCAGCCGTCGGACCTGGTGTCGCTCGCCGGCGTCCGCGCCCTGCGGGAGATCCGCGACGGCGGCACCGAGCTCGTCGTCGGCGCCCTCGCCACCCACGACGAGGTGGCGAGCTCGGCCGACGTCAAGCGCCGCATCCCCGGCCTCGCCGCCCTCGCCGGCGGGATCGGTGACGCCCAGGTGCGCAACCGCGGCACGATCGGCGGCTCGCTCGCCCACGCCGATCCGGCCGCCGACTACCCCGCCGCGGTGCTCGCCCTGGGGGCGACGATCGCCACCGACCGCCGGCGCATCGCCGCCGACGACTACTTCACCGGCCTCTTCCAGACCGCGCTGGCGCCCGACGAGGTGATCACCGCCGTGCACTTTCCGGTGCCCGAGCGCGCCGCCTACGCCAAGCTCCCCCACCGGGCGTCGAAGTACGCCGTGGTCGGCGTCATGGTGGCGAGGACCGCGGGCGGCGTGCGCGTCGCGGTGACGGGAGCGGGCGCCAAGGCGTTCCGCCTCCCGGCGCTCGAGGCGGCGCTCGCCAAGAGCTTCTCCCCCGATGCCGCCGACTCCGTGGCGGTGGCGCCCGGCGACCTGCGCTCGGACGGCGAGACGAGCCCGGAGTACAGGGCCCACCTCGTCCGGGTGATGGCCCGCCGCGCCATCCAGGCCTGCCTCTAGCTTGGACCTGCCGCGGACGGTCGACGACGCGCGCCGGCTCCTCGCCGCGGGGCGCTACGTCGCCGACGAGAGCCTGGCGACCGCCGTCTACCTGGCGCTCAAGCTGCGCCGTCCTCTCCTTCTGGAAGGCGAGGCGGGGGTCGGCAAGACCGAGGTCGCCAAGGTCCTCGCCGAGACGCTCGGCCGGCGCCTCATCCGCCTCCAGTGCTACGAGGGGCTGGACGTGGCGGCGTCGCTCTACGAGTGGAACTACCCGCGCCAGATGCTCGAGATCCGCCTCGCGGAGCTCGGCGGCGAGGCGGGGAGCGAGGGGCGGACGCGGCTCGCCCGCGACCTCTTCGACGAGCGCTTCCTCCTCAAGCGCCCCCTCCTCCTCGCCCTCGAGCCCCCCGGCGATGGGGAATTCGCGGGGCCGCCCGTCCTCCTCATCGACGAGCTCGACCGCACCGACGAGCCGTTCGAGGCCTTCCTCTTAGAGATCCTCTCCGACTTCCAGGTGACCATCCCGGAGATGGGCACGGTGCGCGCGGCGGAGCCGCCCATCGTCGTCCTCACCTCCAACCGCACGCGCGAGATCCACGACGCCCTGAAGCGCCGCTGCCTCTACCACTGGATCGGCTATCCCGACGCGGCCCGCGAGCTCGAGGTCCTCCGCCTGCGCGCCCCCGAGCTCTCCGCCGCCCTCGCCGAGCAGATCGTGCGCTTCGTCCAGCGCCTCCGCGCCGCCGACCTCTTCAAGCTGCCGGGAGTCGCCGAGACCATCGACTGGGCGCACGCCATCCTCGCCCTCGACCGCATCGCCCTCGACGCCGAGACCGTCAGCGCGACCCTGGGCGTCCTCCTCAAGTACCAGGACGACATCGAGAAGATGGGGGCCGCGGCGGTGGCGGAGCTGCTGCGGTCGTGAGCCGGTGACGAACGATCCTGGTCAGCCTCTGATCATTCGGTGAAAGCGCGGCCCGGTCGACCCCCTCTCTCGCTTGAAAACTCTCCGGCTGTCATCCTGAGCGCAGCGAAGGATCTGGGGGTAGGGGCGTCATGACGACTCGACGCCGGAGCGCCCCCGCCCAGATCCTTCGCTGCGCTCAGGATGACAATGGGCAGGAGAGTGCCAGCTCATAAACGCTCGCGGTGGCGGACACCTTGGGATATCGATTCGCCTACTCGCCCGACGGCGGAGTCGCGCCCTGGCGCAAGCGGAACCTCTGGAGCTTGCCGGTCTCGGTGCGCGGCAGGCTGGCGACGAACTCGACCCGG
>DATBQN010000420.1:0-4834 GCA_036560825.1 Thermoanaerobaculia bacterium | reverse complement strand
GTCGTCGAGGAGGATCCGCAGCTTCGCGTCGGCTTCGCGTCCCAGCCGGTCCTGCTCGCGCCCGAGCTTGTCCTGCTGCTGGCCGAGCTCGTCCTGCCGGCGGCCCAGCTCATCCTGGTCCTGGCTGAGCTGCTCCTGATCGCGCTCGAGGCCCTCGGCGTCCTTCTCGGAGGCGGTCGCCTGGCGAGAGGCCATGGCGGCCTGCTTCGCGCCGAGCGCACCCTGCCGGCTGCCCAGCTCTCCCTGCTTCGCCCCCAGCTCGCCCTGCTTGGCGCCAAGCTCGCCCTGGCGCGCTCCCAGCTCGCCCTGCCGCTTGCCGAGCTCCGCCTGCGGCGCGTAGAGCTCCTGCGCCTTGGCGAGCAGGGCGGCGTCGCGGATCACGTACTCGTGACCGCCGCGGCGGAACCACAGGATCTCGCCGCCCGGCCCGGCGAGCTCGCGGACGCGGGCGAGGTCGCCGGTCGAGCCGCTCATCGTCGAGTTGCCATTCCTGCCGAGCAGCACGAAGGCGTCGGCGGACGAGGAGTCGTGACCGCGCCGCTCTCGCTGAGCCGGCGGCGGCGCGGCGGCGACGACGAAGGCGACGGGTGTGCGCGCGGGCGATGCGACGACGGGGCGGACGGCCGGCACAGGCGCTGTCTGCACCGCGGACACCGCCGGCCCGACCGGCGCCGCTGGAGCCGTCGATTCCACCGGCGCCACCGAAAGGCTCGCGGGCGCCGACGGCGCCGACGCCAGGGCTAGGCGGACGGGGACGAGGGCGGCGAGGGCCGCCAGCCCGGCGAGGCCGAGCCAGGCCGCGCGCGGGCGGCGGGTAACGGAGTCGAGCATGAGCAACCTCCTCTTGAGAGTTCCAGGTGGAGGCGCCGCGCCGAGGGCAGCGGCGCCGGATCGTGCGCCGACCCCTCCGACCGCTCCGAAGGCGAGGAGCAGGCGGGCGTAGGCCGCGGGCGGCGCGGCGAGGCGGGCCAGCACCTCGGCGTCGCAGGCGGCCTCGCGGGCGAGCGCGTGCTCGCGCGCGGCGAGGTGGACGAGCGGATGGAAGAAGAACAGGCGGGTGGCGAGGGTCGGCACCCAGCCGAGCCAGAGGTCGCGGCGGCGCACGTGGGCGAGCTCGTGGCAGAGCGCCATCTCGAGCTGGCCGGCGCTCAGCGCGACGGCTCCGGCCGGCAGCACCACGGCCGGCCTCGCGGCGCCCAGGGTCAGCGGCGAGTCGACCGCCGCCGAGGCGAGGAGCGCCGGCGGATGCGCGAGGCCCATCTCCCGTGCCAGCTCGGCGAAGCGGGCGGCGAGCGGTGACGAGCCGACCGGCCGCGCGCCGCGGAGGATGCGCCGCGCGGCGAGGAGCTGGCGGCCGGTGCGGGCGAGCCCGACGGCGACGCCGGCGATCCAGAGCGCAGTGAGCGCCAGCGATCCCCAAGGTGTCCCTTCCGTCGCACGTGAGGAGCTCGGTGAGGCGAGGGATTCGCCCGGAACGGCTGTTCGGTGGATCGCGATGGCCTCGGCCTCGCGAGCCGTTTCGACGCCGCGGCCGCTCTCCGATTCCGCGCCTGCGCGGGACGACGTCGCGGCCATGGGCCAGTGGGCCGCGAGAGATGCCGGGAGCGGAATCGTCAGCGGCCGCACCCAGACGAGCGCCAGGAGGAGCTTCAGGCAGGCGAGCCACCAGAGTGTCGAGCGGAGCGCCGGCGGCAGGCGTGGAGCGAGGCGGACGACGAGGTAGACGAGGGCGACGGCGATCGCGCCGGCGAGCGAGGCGCGGGCGAGCCGCGAGAGCGCCGGGGCGACCCAGGACGCGGCGAAGGCGAGAGAGCTGGAAAACGCGGGGCTCGAGGTCATGGCTCCCTCCGCTTCTCGCCCAGGCGGGCGACGATCTGCTCGAGCTCGGCGAGCTCGGCGTCGGAGACCTCCTCGACCTCCGAGAGGAAGGTCACAAACGGCGACATCGAGCCGCCGAGCGTCGTCTCGACGAAGCTCTGCACCACCCCGCGGAGCACCTCGCTGGCCGGCACCGGCGACGCGTAGCGGTAGACGCCGCCGACCTTCCGCCGCCTGAGGCGGCCCTTCCGGCGCAGCCGCTCCATGACCGTGAGCACGGTCGAGCGGGCGAGCCCTCGCGGCGCCCCGAAGCTCTCCGCCACCTCGCCCACCGTCGCCGGCCCCGCCTCCGCCACGTAGCGCAGCAGCGCCAGCTCCTGATCGCCGATCGTCCCGGGGGTCCCGGTGCCTGCTGCCATGCCGCCCTCCTTCGCCGTCCCGGCCGGCCCTTCATGACTACATCTGTAGCCATGATAGCGCGTGCCTACACGTGTCGTCAAGAGTTTACGGCGGGGGCGCGGGAAGGTTTCGCGGCGGCTCTAGGAGTCTGCGCGGCAGAAAACCAGCACTCGAGGTCGGAATGGGTTAGTTTTGGCCATGCCCACCTCGTTTCGGCCGTATGACCCGGAGCAGTCGTTGTTGCTGCCGCCGTCGCTCCGCGACTGGCTTCCTGAGGGCCACCTGGCGTACTTCGTGTCGGACAGCGTGGATGAGCTGGATCTGTCAGCGTTTTACGCCCGGTACGAAGAGGACGGTCGCCGCAACCAGCCGTTCGATCCGCGGATGATGTTGAAGGTGTTGCTTTACGCTTACTCGACGGGGACGTTTTCGTCGCGCAAGATTGCTCGCAAGTTGGAAGAAGACGTCGCCTACCGAGTGCTGGCGGCGGGCAATCAGCCGGCTCATCGGACGATCTGCGAGTTTCGTCAGGTCCATCTGGCGGCGTTTCGGGAGCTGTTCGTGCAGGTGGTTCAGATCGCGCGGGAAGCCGGGGCGGTAAAGCTCGGTACCTTGGCGCTCGACGGCACGAAGGTGAAGGCGAACGCGTCCAAACGCAAGGCGATGAGCTACGGGCGGATGCTCGAGCAGGAGCGGCGCTTGAAAGCCGAGATCGCCGCGTTGACTGCGCAGGCCGAGGCGGTCGACGCGGCGGAGGACGAGGAGCACGGAGCTGAGCGGCGCGGCGATGAGTTGCCGGAGGAGCTGCGTTTGCGTGCATCGCGCCTGTCGAAGATCCAGCAAGCCAAGGCGCGTTTGGAGGCCCGGCAAGCGGAGACGGACCGCGCCAAGGGTCGATCACCGGACGACCCGTCGGGTGGTTCATCTGGGGGGCGTAAGTTCGCTCGGGAGTTCGGCGTGCCGCCCGACAAGTCCCAGGACAACTTCACGGATCCCGAGAGCCGGATCATGAAGACCTCCCATGGCTTCGACCAGTGCTTCAACGCCCAGCTTGCGGTGGACGAGAGCTCGCAGATAATCGTCGCGGCGACGCTGACGAACAATGCGGCTGATAGCGGCCAGTTGATTCCAGTCCTCGACGAAGTCCGAGCGACCCTGGAGATCACCCCGAAGGAGTTGCTCGCCGACGCCGGGTATCGCGCCGAGAAGACGTTCCGCGAGCTCGAAAGCCGAGGCATTGACGCCTACATCTCGCTGTCGCGAGGCAGTAAGAGCAGCGCGCCGATGAGCCCGGTCCTCGAGGCTACCGGGCGCATGAAGAGCAAGCTGGAGAGCGAGACCGGCAGCCAACGCTATCGGCGCCGCAAGGCGATCGTCGAGCCCGTAATCGGCTGGATCAAAGAGGTCCTGGGGTTCCGACGATTCAGCTTGCGAGGACAGCTCAAGGCGGCCGGCGAGTGGAACTTGGTGTGTCTGGCAGTCAACCTCAAGCGGCTCCGGGTCATCCAGGCTGCGGCCTGAGGGCGGAAGAACGGCGAAATGTGCCTGTCACCGCTCAACAAACGCCAGCGAGCCCGAGAACGATTCAACCTCAGTTCGGCGAGCTGCTCCGATTCAACCCCGCAGGCCAGCCGAATCATCGCCAGAGGTCATAGGTCACGCCAGGATCGTCGATCTCCGGCGTTCTGGCGCGCACACTCCTAGCTAGCCTCAGGCAACGTCTTCGACCAGCATCAGCTCTAGCCTTCCTCCGAGTGCGGCCAACGCGCGCACAAGCCGCGGCAGCTTCGACGGGTGCTTGGGGTCGAGAAGCCGTCTCACCTCGCGAACATCGCAATTGAGCGTTCTCGCGAGATCCGACTTCGTAAGACCGGAGGTCCGCAGCCTCAGATAGAGAGCGGCTTTGGCGGCAATCAGCGGCGTCGGAAGGACCACTTGCTGCCCGCGCCGTCGCTCGGACGGCCGTGGGATCTCATCACCTCGACGGATGCGGCCGGCCAGCGCCTCATCGAGAGCGTCGGTCGCCTCCTCGAGCGCATCCAGCTCATCCTCTCCCTGAGTGATCGCCTCAGGCAGGTCTGGGAACCTCACGACGAAACCCCCGTCGTCGTGATCAGGCGTCAGAATCACGGGGTAAGCGAATTCGCGGCGCATGTCGTACCCCCTTCCAGCTAGCGCAGGTCCTCCAGCTGGAGTCCCAGCTGCATCAGCATGCCGTGCAGAGTGCCTTTCTTCAGCTCGTCTCGCAGGTCGTGTACTACAGTGAAGTGATCGCCGTAGTAGAGAGTGCCGTGGCTTCCCTTGCCACGCTCAGCTGCGAACTCGACCGGCACTCCGCGTATCTTGCCGAGCCTCCGGACTTTGCGGACGAACTCGGCACCCCTCATCGGCGCTCCATTCTAGGACAAAAATGTCCCGGCGCAAAGAGATCGCCCTTCGATCCGCGGAGGCCCACCACGATGAGGTCAGCGCCGAGGCGCAAGCTGGATCTCAATCGCGTCGCGAGCCCTGGTTCTCGTCTACACTTGAGAGATCGATCGAGAAAAGGAGAGATCCATGAAACGATCCGCCTTGCTCCTGATCTGTCTCGCCGGCCTCCTCGCCTCCCTGCCCTGCC
>DATBQN010000419.1:0-3617 GCA_036560825.1 Thermoanaerobaculia bacterium | reverse complement strand
GGCCTTCACCCGCTTCATGCGGTCGACCAAGGTGCCGCCGCGCGACACCGTGGCGGCGGCGACCTCCGACGCCATCGCCGGCGCCTCGCTCTTCAACTCGATCGGCTGCAACATCTGCCACGTCACCTCGATCACCACCTCGCCGGCGGGGACGGTCATCAACGGCGGCGCCTTCACCGTGCCGGCCGCCCTGGGCAGCAAGATCATCCACCCCTACAGCGACTTCCTGCTCCACGACGTGGGGACGGGCGACTTCATCGTCCAGAACGGCGGCCAGGGCACCCTCACCCAGATGCGGACGCCGCCGCTCTGGGGCCTGCGCACCCGCACCCGCATGCTCCACGACGGCTCCGCCCCGACGCGCAACATCGCCATCCTCGACCACACCAACCAGGCCGAGCCGGTGATCCAGAACTACATCAACCTGAGCCTGACGCAGCAGAACCAGCTGATCGCCTTCCTCAACTCCCTCTGATCCCCCTCCGGCCGGCCGGGTCGCACGACCCGGCCGGCCCTCGTCCATCCCCTCAACGCAGTGTCCTGAAAAAAGGGCCACCCTCGCGGGTGGCCGCCGTGATCATGGAATGGAAAAGGGCCCCCTTGCGGGTGGCGGTCATCATAGAAAAGGGCCACCCTTGCGGGTGGCGGTTGTCATAGAAAAGGGCCACCCTTGCGGGTGGCCCTTGCCGACTCAGTCGCGGAGCGCTACATGCGCCACGCGGGGCAGAGCCTCAGGCGATCTTGGTGACGTTCGCGGCCGCCGCGCCCTTGGCGCCCTGCACGATGTCGAACTCGACGCGGTCGCCCTCGGAGAGGCTCTTGAAGCCGGAGCCCTGGATCGCCGAGTGGTGAACGAAGCAGTCCTTGCCACCGTCCTCCGGGGTGATGAAACCGAATCCCTTGGTGTCGTTGAACCACTTCACTTTGCCCGTGTTGCGCATGCTGTTTTCTCTCTTTCTTGGCCACAAACAAAAAGAGCCTGGCCAAAAACCAGGTCCCTTTCCGTAAGTGTCTGGCTTGACGCTGTGGAGCCACCTCGGCCCCGCAACAGGCGACACAGTACGTCATGAAGCCCCGAAAGTCAAGGGATAGGGCGGCGCGCCGGGCTAGAATCCCGGCGTGCCGCGTCTCGCCGTGGCTCTCGTCTGGCTCTACCAGGGACGGAGCCGAGGCCGGCTCGACGGACGGCCCGGTCCGCCGGAGCTCCATGTTCGGGCGCATGCACGAGGATTGGCGCGTCGAGGCCGAGGTCTTCCGCCCCGGGGGCCGGATCTTCTGTATCGCCTCCTCCGGCTGCACCGCCCTGGCCCTCGCCGAGCGCGGCTTCCGGGTCACCGCGGTCGACGTCAACCCGGCGCAGATCGCACGCCGCCGCGCCCGCGGCCGTCCTCGTGCTGCGCAGCTTCGGCGAGCCGCGCGACGCCGGCGAGGCCGAGTGGGCAACGCGCGACCGCTCGCCGCTCTGGGGAGCGATCACGGTCCGTGAGGCCGCCGCCGAGCGGGGAATGGGGGGAGAATAGAGGCCGGCATGAGCGGAATCCTCCACCTGCTCAAGCGGCACCCGCTGCCGGTCCGCGCCTTCTTCCGCCACTGCCTCGTCCTCACCTACGCCCTGCCCGAGCCCGCGCTCGCTCCCCTGCTCCCTCCCGGCCTCACCCTCGACGGCTATGAGGGCCTCGGCTTCCTGGCGATCGCCATGGTGCAGACCGAGCGGCTGCGCCCGGTCGGCGTGCCGGCGGCCCTCGGACAGGACTTCTTCCTCACCGGCTACCGCATCTTCTCGCGCTTCCGCACCGCGGCCGGCCGGACCCTCCGCGGGCTCCGCATCCTGCGCAGCGACACCGACAGCCGGCTGATGGTCCGCGCCGGCAACCTCCTGACCCACTACAACTACGCCCGCTGCGACGCGCGGACGCGCGAGGAGGACGGCCGCCTCGAGGTGCGCGTCGACACCGGCGGCGCGGCCGATCTGCACGTGATCGCGGACCTCGCCGGCAAGCCGGCCCCGCTGCCGCCGGGCTCGCCCTTCCCGACCCTCGCGGCGGCCCGCCGCTTCGCCGGGCCGCTCCCCTACACCTTCGACTACGAGGCGGAGACGCGCTCGATCGTGCGCATCGAGGGGGTGCGCCAGCGCTGGAACCCCGAGCCCGTGTCGGTCGAGGTGCGCGAGTGCGCCTTCCTCGCGCGCCAGCCGTTCGCGCGCCAGGCCGTCCTCGCCAGCGCCTTCCATCTGTCCGGCGTCCCCTACCTGTGGCGGCGAGGCATCCGCGAGCCGCTGCCGCTCGCCGACATCGAGGCCGCCTGAGGTGGAGGCCGTCGCCCCGGTCCCTCGGCGCCCTGCCGAGGGGATGCTCCAGATCCTCCGCTACAACCTGCCGATGTACCTCGCGGCGGGCGCCGGATGCCTGGCGGCGGCCCTGGCCGTCGCCTGGCTGCCCCTCCCCCGGCCGCTCGCCTGGCTCATCGTCGCGGCCGGCGCCGCGGCGGCGTTCTGGTCCGCCGCCTCTCTCGCCGCGTCATACTGGATCTACGACCGCTCGGCGCTCGGCCGCTGGGACTGGCTCCCGGGGCTCTTCGAGGCGCCGCCGCGGCGCTGGGCGCAGATCCACGCCGGGCTGGACGAGACGCGCGGCGCCCTCGCGCGGCTCTTCCCGCGGGCGGCAGGCGAGGTGCTCGACGTCTACGATGCGGCGGAGATGACCGAGCCCTCGATCGCCCGCGCGCGGCGGTTGGATCCCGAGCCCCTGCCGGCGCGCGCCGCCGACTTCCGGGCGCTGCCGCTCGGCGACGGCTCCTGCGACGCGGTCTTCCTCGTCTTCGCCGCCCACGAGCTCCGCCGCCCCGCCGCGCGCCTCCAGCTCTTCCGCGAGGTGGCGCGGGCGCTCGCCCCGCGCGGCCGGACGATCCTCGTCGAGCACCTGCGCGACGGCGCGAGCTTCCTGGCTTTCGGCCCGGGCTTCCTCCACTTCCTCCCCCGCCGCGAGTGGCTGCGCGCCGCCGAGGGGGCGGGGCTCGCGGTGGCGGCAGAGCGGCGGATCACGCCGTTCGTCGCCGTCCTGACGCTGGAGAAGCGGCGGTGAGCCTGGCGCTCCACCTGCGGATCGCCGGCGCGCTGCTGCTCCTTCTCGCCGCGGCGCATCCGTTCCTCCCGCGCCACCTCGGCTGGCGGGAGGACCTGGCGAAGCTCACGCTCCTCAACCGCCAGATCTTCCTCGTCCACGTCGGCTTCATCGTCCTCATCCTCGTCCTCTTCGGCGCCCTCGCCCTCGTCTTCACCGCCGACCTCGTCGCCCCCTCCCGGCTCGCCCGCGCGGTGCTCGGCGGTCTCGCCCTCTTCTGGCTCCTCCGCCTCGTCACTCAGCACCTCGTCTACGATCCCAGCCTCTGGCGCGGCAACCGCCGCAACACCGCGGTCCACTGCGGCGCGACGCTCCTCTGGCTCTACCTCACGATCGTCTTCGGCTGGGGATGGTGGAGCCAGGTCGCCGCCGGGCGCGCGGGCCTGGCGCCGTGAGCGGCCACGAAGCGCCCGCTTGACGCTCCTCCTTACCAAACCTAGTTTTGCAAGGAGGCCTGATGACCAAATCGACCATCACGGTCAAGTTCCAGACCACCGT
>DATBQN010000418.1:0-1776 GCA_036560825.1 Thermoanaerobaculia bacterium | reverse complement strand
GGGAACGACTCCGCGAAGAGTGCCCAGGCCTCGCCCGTCTCACCTACCCTCGGTCCGGTCTTCGTTCCGCATCGGAACACCTCCTTTCCCATCGAGTCGCTGCGGCGCCATCGCCGCGGGATGGCGAATGGTGCACGAGCTCCGGCGCCTTGTCAACTGTCAGTTAACATTATTTTCAGGCGTGGCGACAGGTGGAATGCGATGTAATTTAGGTTGCAGCACGATTGGTGCCACGACGGCCAGCGCCTCCTGATCGGACCGAAGCTGTACTACTGCCTGCAGATCGCTCGCCGAGGCTCGCGCGCGGGCTAAGGCCGCCGCAGCCGTCCCCCTTCCCATCTATAGCCACCATGGCTATACTCGCACGGAGGAGAGACGCGATGCCTTCGCCCGATTCCTTCCTGCCCCTGCAGCCGGCGACCTTCCACATCCTCATCGCCCTGGCGGACGAGGAGCGCCACGGGTACGCCATCCTCCAGGAGGTGGCGGAGCGCACCGGCGGCCGGGTGCGGCTGGGCGCCGGGACGCTCTACCGCACGATCCAGCGCCTGCTCGAGCAGGGCCTGCTCGTCGAGACGACGGAGCGGCCGGCCCCCGAGCTCGACGACGAGCGGCGGCGCTACTACCGGATCACGCCGCTCGGCGCCGCCGTGGTGCGCGCCGAGGCGCGCCGGCTGTCGCAGATGGTCGAGATGGCGCGCGCCCGCGGCCTCGCGCCGCGGAGGGCCTGATGCGCGCCCACCGGCTCCTCCTCCATCTCTACCCGGCGTCGTTCCGCGGCCAGTACGGCGCCGAGATGAGCGCCATCTTCGCGCGCCGGCGGCGCCAGGCGGCGGGTCCGCTCGCCGTCCTCGGCCTGTGGGCGGAGACGATCCTCGAGACGCTCGCCAACGCCGCGGCGGTGCACGGGGACCTCCTCCGGCAGGACCTCCGCTACACCGCGCGCACCCTCGGCCGCGCGCCCGGCTTCACCGCCGTCGCGCTCGTCGTCGTGGCGCTCGGCATCGGGGCGAACACGGCGGTCTTCTCGGTGACCGACTTCGTGCTCGTGCGGCCCCTCCCCTTCCACCAGCCCGCGCGGCTGGTGAAGCTGTGGGAGGACCGCCCCGGCTACTCGCAGATGGAGCCCTCGCCCGCCAACTACCGCGACTGGAAGCGCATGAGCCGCTCGTTCGCGGCGATGGGGGCCTTCGATCGCGTCGTCTCGGCCAACCTCGTCGGCCAGGGGGAGCCGGTGCGGCTGGAGGGCGCCTCCGTCACCGCCGAGGTGCTGCCGCTCCTCGGCGCGCGGCCGCTCCTCGGGCGCCTCTTCACCGCCGCCGAGGACCGCGCCGGCACCGGCGGCACGCTCATCCTCTCCCACCGCCTGTGGCAGCGACAGTTCGGCGGCGAGCGCTCGGCGCTGGGGCGGAAGGTGTCCCTCGAGGGCAAGCCCTTCGTCGTCATCGGCATCCTGCCGGGCGACTTCCGCTTCCCCGACCGCCGGGCCGAGCTCTGGACGCCGGAGCAGCTCGGCGACGACGACTTCGCGGACCGCACCGACAACCGGCTCGAGGTGGTGGCGAGGCTCCGGCCCGGCGTCACGCTGGCGGCGGCGAGGGCGGAGATGAGGGTGGTGGCTTCCCGGCTCGAGCGCCAGTACCCGCGGGAGGACGCGCGCACCGGCGTCGCCGTCATCGACCTGCGCGACGAGCTCTCCCAGCAGTCGCGCCTGCTCCTCCTGGCGCTCTCCGGCGCGGCGCTCTGCGTGCTGCTCATCGCCTGCGCCAACCTCGC
>DATBQN010000417.1:0-1949 GCA_036560825.1 Thermoanaerobaculia bacterium | reverse complement strand
CCTCCCCCCTGGGAGGGCGGCGGTTGGGACAGGGGGGAGGACAGGAGGGGGGCGGGTTCGGCGACTCTCTTTGTGCAGGCCGCCCCTATCCTGTCCTTCCCCCTTCCCCAACCCGCCCCCTCCCAGGGGGAAGGAACCCGTGGCAGATAGGAACCGGACCCAATGTGAAGCGCGTTGCTAGCAGCGAAGGGCGCCTCAGCGTCCCGTCCCGAGCGTCTCCGTGCGCACCGTCAGCCGCTCCAGCCGCTCGCGGTCGACCTCGACGCCGAGGCCTGGGCGGTCGAGCGGCACGGCGATCCGCCCGCTCCCGTCCATCGTCCACTCGGGGTCGACGACGTCCCGCTCCCAGTAGCGGCGGCTGGGCGAGACGTCGCCCGGCAGGGTGAAGTTGGGGAGCGAGGCGAGGGCGACGTTGTGGGCGCGGCCGACGCCGCTCTCGAGCATGCCGCCGCACCAGACCGGGAGGCCGTGCGCGGCGCAGAGGTCGTGGATGGCGATCGCCTGGCGGAAGCCGCCCACGCGGCCCGGCTTGATGTTGACGATGCGGCCGCTGCCGAGCGCGATGGCGTCCGCGGCGCGGTCGAGCGAGGGGACCGACTCGTCGAGGCAGATCGGGGTCGCCAGCTCCCGCTGCAGCTCGGCGTGGCGGAGGAGGTCGTCCCAGGCGAGCGGCTGCTCGATCATCAGGAGGCCGAGCCCGTCGAGCTCGCGGAAGAGGCCGCGGTCGGCCAGGGTGTAGGCGTTGTTGGCGTCCGCCATGAGCGGCGCCTCCGGCCCCAGCTCGCGCCGCACGGCGCTCAGGTACTCCCGATCCTTGCCGGGCTTGATCTTGACCTTGACCTTCCGGTATCCGGCGGCGAGGGCGCGCGCGGCCTTTTCGACCAGCGCCCGCGGGCTGTCCTGGATGCCCAGCGAGATGCCCACCTCGATCGACTCCCGGACGCCGCCCAGCAGCTTGGCGAGCGGCAGGCCGCGCTGGCGCGCCGTCAGCTCCCAGGCCGCCATCTCGAGGGCCGCCTTCGCCATGTTGTGGCCGCGGAGGTCGACGTCGAGCGCCGGCTGGATCTCCTCGGGGCCGGCGAAGCGGCGGCCGAGGACGCGCGGCGCGATCCACTCGCGGAGCGCCCACCAGGCGGTGTCGACGGTCTCCGGACCGTAGTTCGGCAGCTCGCCCGCCACGCATTCGCCCCAGCCCGGCGCGCCCCGATCCGAGAGCAGCTCGACGAGGAGGATGCGCCGGCGGGTCGTCGTGCCGGAGGAGATGCGGAACGGCTCGACGAGAGGGAGGGCGATCTCGCGGAGGGTGATACGGTCGATCTGCAGCATGGCGGCGGGCGGCTCAGGGGTGGAGGGTCTCGTGCCGGGCGAGCATGGCGACGAACTTCTCGATGCGGCGCGCCCGCGTCTCCGGCCGCTTCGCCTCCTGGACGCGGTAGAGGATCGCGTACCGGTTCACGCTGTTGAGCGTGGTGAAGAAGGCGCGCGCGCGCGCGTTCTCGTCGAGCGCCCGCTGCAGGTCCTCGGGAACGGTCGCGGCGCGCTGCCCGGCGTACGCCGCGTCCCAGCGGCCGTCGGCCTTGGCGCGCTCGACCTCGCGCAGCCCGGCCGGCTTCATCTCGCCCGCCTCGATCAGCGAGACGGCCTTGGCGCGGTTGATCTGCGACCACTTGCTGCCGGGCTTGCGCGGTGTGAAGCGCTGCAGCCAGAAGTCGTCGTCGAGCCTGCCCTTCTGGCCGTCGATCCAGCCGTAGCAGAGCGCTGCCTCGAGCGCCTCGGCGTAGGAGACGGTGGCGGTGGCCGCGCCCTTCTTCGCGATCCGCAGCCGGACGCCCTTGGAGCTCGCGTGGTGCGCGGCGAGCCAGGCCGCCCACTCCCTCGCGAGGCGAAGGATACGATCGGGTCTTCGCCGGCGGTCATTGGGGACGCTCCAGACCGTAGTAGGCGAGCCT
>DATBQN010000416.1:0-6909 GCA_036560825.1 Thermoanaerobaculia bacterium | reverse complement strand
CCGCGCCCGCGGGGCCCCCGGCCCGCCGGGTGCCGGTCGGGGCCCTCGTCCGCTTCGCGATCCTCGTCGTCCTCGTCGCCGCCGGGTTCGCCGTGCTGCGCTGGACGCCGCTCGCCGGGATGCTCAACGAGAGGACCCTCCTCGGCTACCGCGACCTGCTGCGCCGCAGCTGGTGGACGGGCCCGGCGCTCATCGCGAGCTACGTCCTGCTCTGCCCGCTGGGGTTTCCGGCGAGCCCGATGATGATCACCGGCGGCATCGTCTTCGGCGCCGTCTGGGGGTCGGTCCTGAACATCGCCGGCACCTCGCTGGGCGGCGCCGCGACCTACTTCCTGGGCCGCGCGCTGGGGCGCGACTTCGTCGCCCAGATGGGCGGCAAGCGGTTGAAGAGGATCGAGCGCCAGGTGGCGCGGCGCGGCTTCTGGGGGCTCGTGGGGGTGCGCTTCCTCCCCTTCCCCTTCGCCGTCGTCAACTACTGCGCGGCGCTCGCCGGCATCCCGCCGGCGCTCTTCCTGACCACCACGGTGATCGGCCTGACCCCCATCAACGTCGTCTACACCTACTTCACCGCCGCCCTCCTCGAGGTCGCCGGCCCGCAGCGCGGGCAGGTCTACCTGCGCCTGACGATCGTCTCGCTCGCCTTGGCCTTCTTCACCCTCTTCCCGCAGCTCTGGATGGGGCGCCAGCGCAGGCAGCGCTACGCGGCGCTCCTCGAGCGGCGGCGGGCGCGGGGCCAGCTCGCCGCGGCGAGCTAGGCGCGGCCGCAGGCTAGCCCAGGGCGGCCTCGACCTCGGCGAGGTCGAGGAACAGCACGCCGTCCTGCGCCGATTTTCCGGGATCGAACTCGTGGTCGCGCACGACGCGGCGGAAGACCTCGCGCAGCGCGCGGGCGCCCAGGCGCGGCTCGCGGGCGGCCTCGGCGGCGATGCGGCGGACGGCGGCGGGGGAGACCGCGAGGTGGATGCCGCGGCTCTCGAAGTAGGCGCGGGTCTGGTGGAAGGCGGAGTCGGGCGTCTCGAGGAAGATGCGCACCAGCTCGTCCTGGGAGAGGTCGTCGAGCAGGAGGACGGCGTCGAACCGCGACAGGAACTGCGGGCTCATGCCGTACTCGAAGAGGTCGTCGTTGCGCAGCCACTCGCGGAGCGCGAAGACGAGCGTCTCGCGCACCTGGCCTCCCTCGACCACCGTCTTGGGCTGCAGGGACCCCTTGTCGCGGCCGATCGTCACGCGGTCGAAGACGGCGTCGTAGAGCCCCTCGAAGGCGCCGGCGCAGACGAAGAGGAGACCGGAGGAGTCGACCGTCGCGAGGCCGCCGCCCGCCCAGGCGGGGAGCGCGATCGTCACCGCCTCGTTCTCGATCAGGGTGAGGAGCGCCTCCTGGGCGCGGATGCCGGCGACGTTGGGGACGCCGCCCACCTGGGCGCGGATCTTGTCGACCTCGTCGATGAAGACGACGCCCGAGGCGGCGCGGGCGAGGAACTGCTCGAGGGGGACCTCGGCCCCGAGCTGCTCGCGGGCGCGCTCGAGGAGCCGCGCCAGGACCGCCTGGCCGGGCCGGCCGCGCTCGGCCTCCTCGCCCAGCACGTTGGCGTGGAGGCGGACGACGCTCGAGCGGCCGGCGAGCGCCGGATCGGCGGCGAGATAGGACTCGACGGCGCGCATGAGCGTCGTCTTGCCCGTCCCCGAGGAGCCGATCATCAGGATGTTGCCCACCTTGAGCCCGCCCAGGTGCTTGGCCAGCGCCACCGCCATCTCGCGCACCGCGATCTCCTGGCCCATGAGACGGAGCGACAGGGCGGCGGCGATCGCCAGCGGATCGGGGACGGACGTCGAGCCGGATGAGGCCGAGCGGGGCGCGGGCATGGTGGGGAGGATTCTAAGCCGCCAGCCTTGGCAAGAGGCGGCAGGTCGTCTACATTCTACCGGCCCGCTTCCAGCGAGGGAGAGCCATGTCGTCACCCCACCCGCCGCGCCCCGCGCTCCGACGGCTCGCCGCCCTCGGGGCCCTGTCGCTCCTCGCGCTGCCGCTCGCCGCGGCCGCGGCGCCCCAGACCACCGCCCAGACGCTCGCCCAGGCGCAGGAGCTGATCGACGCCCGCAACCCGGCGCCGGCGCTGCCGCTCCTGAACGGCCTCCTCCAGCGCGAGCCGGGGAACGCCCGCGCGCTCCTCCTGCGCAGCACCGCGCGCTTCCTCGGCGACGACCTCGCGGGGGGCAAGCAGGACCTCGACCGCGCGCTCGAGCTCGACCCGACGCTCCGCCAGGGATGGCTCAACCGCGCCGCCTTCGAGGTCGCCGGCAAGCGCTACGACGCCGCCCTCGCCGCCTTCGGCCGGGCCGAGACGCTCGACCCGCGGGCACCCGAGAACGACCTCAACATCGGCGCCGTGCTCCTCCTCCAAGGGAAGCTCCAGGCGGCGAGCGGCCGCTTCGAGAGCTACATCCAGAAGCAGCCCGGCATCGCCGACGCGAGCTATCTCGTGGCGAGCAATTACGCCGCGGCCGGCTACGCCGCGCTCGCGGTGGCCAACCTGCGCCGCGCGGTCGGGCTCGACGAGCGCTCGCGCCTGCGGGCGCGGACCGATCCCAACTTCGCCGGCCTGTCGAGCGACGCGCACTACCAGGAGCTGCTCGCCGAGGACGCCTACAAGCCGCCGGCCGGAGCCCACCTCGCCTCGCGCACCTACGACGTGCCCTACGACGCGGCCGAGGGCACGCTCCTCTCCTCGGTGGTCGAGGCGATGCAGCTCGCCGGCGAGCGCTTCGACCCGCGGGTCGAGTCGACCCCCGACTGGGCGCTCATCTGGGGCGACCTGCGGGTCAAGGTGGCCAAGGGGCCCGGCGGCAAGGGGCTGGTCCAGGCGAGCGCCCCCTTCGAGCGCATGCCGGCCGCCGACTGGCGGCGCCGCACCACCAAGCTCTTCCAGCAGATCGCCGTGCAGATCTACAACCGCCAGATCTCGAGCATGAAGCAGCGCCCGAAGCCGGGCTGACGATGGCGCCCGACGGCTCGCCGGCCGCGCCTCAGCCCCTGCCGCCGCACCCGCCGCTCTCCCGCTACTACGGGGACGAGCGCGAGCGCCGGCGCCGCATCGAGGCGTGGTTCGACCAGGCGGCGCCGGCCTACGACTGGATCGGCCAGGCGGCGAGCCTGGGCTCCGGGCATCGCTACCGCCGCCAGGCCCTCCTCCGGGCCGGGCTCGCCGGCGGCATGCGCGTCCTCGACGTGGGCTGCGGCACCGGCGTCCTCGCCGCGCACGCGCGGGGAATCGTGGGGCCGGGAGGCTCGGCCGTCGCGCTCGACCCCAGCCTCGGCATGCTGCGCGAGACCGGCCGGCGGGGCGTCTCCCGCCGTGTGCGCGCCCTGGGCGAGGAGCTCCCCTTCGCCGACGGCAGCTTCGACCTCCTGTCGATGGGCTACGCCCTGCGGCACGTCGCCGACCTGCGCGCCGCCTTCCGCGAGTACCGGCGGGTCCTCCGGCCGGGCGGCAAGGTCCTCCTCCTCGAGATCACCCGGCCGGAGGGCCGGTTCTCCCAGCGTCTCGCCAGGCTCTTCTTCGGCCGCCTGGTGCCACGGCTCTCCCGCCTGCGCGGCGGCCGCAGCACCCAGGAGCTCATGGAGTACTACTGGGACACCATCGAGCGCTGCGTCCCCCCCGCCACCATCCTCGCCGCGCTGGAGGACGCCGGCTTCACGAAGGCCGGCCGCCGGGTCGAGAAGGGAATCCTGTCGGACTACTCGGCGGTGCGGTGAGGCCGATTCGCCGCGGCGCCGGCGGGCGGGTGCGCGAGGAGACCGGGCGTCGCCGAGCCGCGCCTCGGCATGATCCCGACGGTCCTCCACTTCCCCATGCGGTCCTCCCTCTCCTCCGCGATGGTCCTGAACAACCCAATTCCGGTCCGCAAACCACCGATGCCGCCGCGCGGAATGGCCATGCCAGGCGTCGGGATGGCCACGACGGTCCTGAAATTCCTCAATCCGGTCCTCGTCGCGCCCAAACCAGCAGGCCGCATCGTCATGCTGGCAGACGGCATGCCCATGCCGGTCCTCGTCGTACACAAATTGGTCCCCGTCGAGCACCTTCCGGTCTCGAATAACCCAACTCGGTCCTGGAATCGCCGATGCCGCGCGGCCGGATGGGGAAACTCCCGGCCCGGACGTCGAAGTTGGTCCTCGTCGAGCGCTTCTTGGTCCTCAAATTACTGATTCCGGCCCCTCGCAGGGCAAGCTCGCTCGGCCCGTCAACAGTTCCAGCTGTGCCTCCAACCCATGCACGCGTTCCTTCCCCCTGGGAGGGGGCGGGTTGGGACAGGGGGAAGGCCAGGATGGGGGCGGCCGCCGTCAAGCCGAGCTCCCGCCCGCGCGGGCGGTCCATCGCTCGCCGAGACCGAGAGCTTGCGCGGTGACGGTCCCAGGGCTCACGCCCTGGGCTATGAGCATGCCGCCCTACGGGCTGACGTCGGTGGAACCATCGGCTTCTGAGCCCGTAGGGCGACACATTCGTAGCCCAGGGCGTGAGCCCTGGGACCGAAGGACCAGCCGATAGGAGAGGTTCCGTAAGGCTACCCCCCATCGGCGGGATGCTGGTCGCCCTACGAGCAGGGAGGCGGACAGTAGGGATCGTTGCCGATGAAGTAGCAGTGCACGGAGTCGCAGACCTGGCAGCGTCCGGGGGTGATGCAGCAGTAGCTGAGGCCGTTCCGGAACACGCAGCGCTGCGCTGCCTGTGCCGGTTGGGGCCTGCCGTCTGAGGCGACCCAGGCGAGAAGCAGCGCAGCCGCCGCAAGAAGGGCCTTTCGGATGCGGGTTTTCATGCTCGGACCTCCTTAGGTTGGTCTCCGCTAAGCTTAGCATCGAACCTGCCTGCGTGAGCTGCCGTTCGCGGCGACCGGCGCTACCAGCAGAGCAAGCTCGCTCGGTGCCTCCAACCGATGGCCGCGTTCCTTCCCCCTGGGAGGGGGCGGGGTAGGGACCGCTCCGGTGCGTTGTCGATCGTCGGAAGCAATGAGGCCGCATCGGCTCTAGGGAGTATGCGTGTCATCGCTAGGGAGGATGCCCCATCCTCCTTGCTCGATCCAGACGGCGAGCCGAGGCGAGCCCACTCCTCTAGAGCGGACGGCGCGCCTCGCATCCGGGCGCGGGGCTTCCGTCGGCACCGCCTTCTGGAAGTGAAGCTTCGAGGATAGAGGTCTGCGAACGGTTTGGGTATCCTCTCTAGGGAGGATGCGAGAGGGCCGTTGTCCTCTCTAGGGAGGATGCCGGGCTCATCGCCAGAGACGATCGACGCGCCGCGTCGCAGGGACTAGGCTGTGGGTGTCAACCATTTTCAGAAGGAGCACCCCATGAAGAAGCTCCCCTTGCTCGTGTCGGCAATGGTCGTCTGCGGAGCCGGTCTTTCGAGCGCCCAGGCGGCGGCTCCGGCGGGCTCGCTGATCGTGAACGGGAGCTTCGAGGATCCCGTCATCGCCGGGTCCTTCCAGCTCTTCGGCTCGATCCCGGGATGGCAGCCCACGGGCTCGTGCGGCCCCGGCATCGAGGTCGACCGCGGCGCCTTCGGCGCCGCCGCCGAGGGCAACCAGTCCGTCGAGCTGAACACGACGTGCGTCAACGGGGTGAGCCAGACGGTGGCGACAACGCCCGGCGCCTCGTACTCGCTGGCCTTCGCCTTCGCCGCCCGACCCGGCACCACCGCGGCGCAGAACCGGATGGACGTCCGGTTCGACGGCGCCGTCGTCGACCAGCTCGGCCCGCAGGCGCCCGGCGCGGGGCTCGCGTGGTCCCTCCACCAGTACGAGGTCACCGCCACCGGCTCCGCGGCCACGCTCAGCTTCCAGGGGTCGGATCCCGCCGCCACCGACGGCGTGGGCACCGAGCTCGACTTCGTGTCGCTCGTCCCCTTGGTGCTTCGCGCGGGTCCCTTTACGGCAATCCCCGCGGCGCGCTCTCTGATCGAGGTCGCCTGTCCCAGCCCGAGCATGTGCCTCGTCATGGGTTTCGATCCGACCTCCACCCAGGCCACGTTGACCGTCATCAGCGACGGCGTCCCTGGTCCCACGCAGCTCATCCCGGGGCTCGATCTGACGCGCCTGTCCTGCGCCAGCCCCACCTCGTGCTTCGCGGTCGGGACGACGAGCGACCTGGAGGGCGCCCTCGTGCCCATCGCCAACGGCGTGGCGGGCCCGCTGCAGACCGTGCCCGGGACGAGAGTCCTCTACGACGCCGCCTGTAGCAGCGCGACGTCGTGTTTCGCGATCGGCGTCGACTTCGCCGACAGCTTCCCACCGGGAACCGCCGTCGTCGTGCCGATCGCCGACGGCATCGCCGGTGCGCCTCAGCCCGTGCCCGGCGCGGCGGTGCTCCTGCACGTGGCGTGCCCCAGCGCGACCTCGTGTTTCGCGATCGGCAGGACCAACGACGTCCAAGGCGTCCTCGTGCCCATCACCAACGGCGTCCCAGGTCCAGCTCAGGTCGTCGCCGGGACGGACTTCCTCAACGCCATCGCCTGCCCGAGCCCCGGCACGTGCGTGGTCGCCGGCGGCCTCTCGTTCACCTCGATCGGGGGCTTCGTCGTCGCCGTCACCGGCGGCACGGCGGGGCCGGCCCAGCTCGTCTCCCCCAACGTGTCCCTCGATTCCGTCGCCTGCACCGACGCCTCCCACTGCGTCGCCATCGGCTACGGCAGCGACGGCTCCGGCGGCGTCGTGGCCATCGCCGGCGGCGTGGCGGGCCCGTACCAGGCGGTGCCAGGGATCGGCTTCCTCGGGAGCGTCGCTTGCCTCACCTCATGCGTGGCGGTGGGCGCCGACAGCAGCTTCAACTTCGCCGCGCTCCTTCCGATCTCCGGAGGCGTCCCCGGCTCGGCCCAGTACGCGGGCGGAGCGAGCGTCCTGTGGGAGCTCGCGTGCGGC
>DATBQN010000415.1:0-1505 GCA_036560825.1 Thermoanaerobaculia bacterium | reverse complement strand
TCGGATTTTCGCTCGCCGGCGGCTTCTGGAGTATTCTCCGAAGGTCAGTGCCATGAGCGTTTTCGAACCGGCAGCCCAACCGGCCGTCCCAGATCCCCCCTCCGGTCCCGAAGTCCGTTCGGCGAGCGTGCTGAAGCGGCGCTCCGACGTCCGCTTCCGCATCGTCGACGGCGAGGCCGTGGTGGTGCTCCAGGAGTCCGCCGAGGTGATGGTGCTGAACGCGACCGCCGCCCGCCTGCTCGAGCTGGCCGACGGAGAGCGGCCGCTCGCCGCCATCGCGGCGGCCCTTGCGGCCGAGTTCGAGGTCGAGCCCGAGGTGCTCCGCGAGGATCTGCTGGCGGGCGCCCGCGAGCTCGCCGCGGCCGGGCTCCTCGAGCTCGCCCCCGGAGGCGGCGCTTGAGCCTGGGCAGGATCCTTGCCAAGACCTGGGAGGAGAACCTCCTCTTCTCGGTGCTGGTCGAGCTGACCTATCGCTGCAACCTCGACTGCTTCTTCTGCTACAACGACCTCGGCGCGGCGGGCAAGCCGCTGTCGCGCGAGCAGTACTTCGCCCTCTTCGCCGAGCTTGCCGACCTGGGCGTCTTGAACCTGACGCTCTCCGGCGGCGAGCCGCTCGCCCATCCGGACTTCCTCGCCCTCGGCCGCCGCGCCCGCGAGCTCGGCTTCGTGGTGCGCGTCAAGTCGAACGGCCACGCGCTCCGCGGCGAGCTGGCGCGGCGCCTGCGCGAGGAGGTCGATCCCTTCATCGTCGAGGTCAGCCTGCACGGCGCCACCGCGGCGACCCACGATCGCCAGACCCGCGTGCCGGGAAGCTTCGAGCGCCTGCTCTCGAACCTCGGCGAGATGCGCTCGCTCGGCCTGCGGGTCAAGGTCAACAGCACGCTGACGGCGTGGAACGAGGGCGAGATCGAGGCGATGTTCGACCTCGTCGAGTCGCTGGGGCTCGCCTTCCAGGTCGACCCCGAGGTCACCCCGCGCGACGACGGCAACCGCGATCCGCTCGCCGTCACCCCCAGCCGCGAGGGGATCCTGCGCCTCTTCGCGGTGCAGGAGGAGCGGGCGCGGCGCTGGCGCGAGGCGAGCGCGGGGCCGGAGAGCCCCGCCGGCATCCCGGCGGCGCCGCCCTCCGCCATCGGCAAGAGCGGCGACGACGGAACCATGCCGGGCTCGCCGAAGAAGCATTGCGGCGCCGGCTCGTCGGGCATCGCCGTCGATCCCTACGGCAACGTCTACCCCTGCGTGCAGTGGCGGCGCGCGGTGGGGAACCTCCACCAGCGCTCGATCCGCGAGATCTGGACCGGCTCCGCCGACCTCGTCGAGATCCGCGGCCTGACCGCCCGCGCCAAGCAGATGGTCGACGGCTACGGCGCCGCCGGTCCCCTCCTCAACTTCTGCCCCGGCGCCGCCGCGACCTTCGGCGACGACCCGCTCGCCGTCTACCCCCAGGCGCAGCGCCGCATGGAGCTGGCCCAGGAGGCGCAGGGCGCGGCGAAGCGGGTGCTGCT
>DATBQN010000414.1:0-6815 GCA_036560825.1 Thermoanaerobaculia bacterium | reverse complement strand
GTGAGCGCCAGTGAAGCAGCGGTCCGGGGGGGCGATCAGCCCCGGCAACACGCTAAGGCCCCAGTATCGGCGGGCCCCGGTTTTGGCCGTCCGGCCGCTTTCCTGGTAACATCCACCGCTTCGTGCGGTTCGCCCGCTTCCGTCCCGCCGGGACGGTAACTCTCTCGGAGGCCTTGATGCTCAAGATTCGCCTGCGCCGCATGGGCGCCCGCAACAGTCCCTTCTTCCGGGTGGTGGTCTCGGATTCGCGCCGCGTTCCGACCGCCTCGGCGGTGGAGGAGCTGGGGCACTACGACCCGACCAAGAACCCCGCCGGGGTGTCGATCAATACGGAACGGATCCAGTACTGGGTCGGCCGCGGCGCGCAGCTCTCGCCCACGGTCAAGAAGCTCATGGGCCACCAGCCCAGTGCCTGATCTGCCGGAAGGCCTGACGGAGCTCGCCCGGCTGCTCGTCGACCAGCCGGAGGCGGTGAACCTCGCGGTGACCCCCCAGGGGCGGGATACCTTGTTCGAGCTGGCGGTCGCGCCGGACGACCTCGGCAAGGTGATCGGCCGCCAGGGGCGGACGGCCCGCGCCCTGCGCACGCTGCTCGACGCCCGTGGCGACCGCGACGGCGTGCGCTATGAGCTCGAGATCCTCGAGGACTGACCTCCCCGAGACCGTCCTCGTGGGGCGGGTGATCCGCCCGCACGGGCTGCGCGGCGAGGTGGTCGTCCAGGTGCTCTCCGACGTCCCCGGACGCCTCGATCCAGGAAGCTCGCTGCTCCTCGAGCCCGCGGAGGGCAAGGAGGGGCGGCCGGGAGCGCGCGCCGGCCTGCCGGCGCGGCTCGAGGTGGAGACCTGCCGGCCCCACAAGGGCGGCCTGCTGGTGCGCTTCGCCGGGGTGGACGGGCGCGACGAGGTGGAGGCGCTCCGCGGTATCGGTCTCGCGGTCGAGCGCGCGCGGGTGCCGCCGGCGCCGGAGGGGACCTACTACCACTACGAGCTCCTCGGCTGCCGCTGCTTCACCGGCGGCGAGGAGCTGGGGACGGTGGTCGATCTGATGGAGGACGGCGGCGGCCTGCTGCTGATCGTCGAGGGGACCGTCGAGGGGCGGGCGCGGCGCCTGCCGGTGCCGTTCGTCGCCCGGTTCCTGAAGGAGGTCGACGTGGCGAAGGGCGAGATCCGCCTGGAGCTGCCGCCCGGCCTGATCGAGACATGCGCGTCGACGTGATCACCATCTTCCCCGCCCTGTTCGCGCCCTTCCTGGCGACCAGCCTGGTGGGACGGGCGATCGAGCGCGGGCTCCTCGCGGTCGGGCTGCACGACCTGCGCGACCACACCGAGGATCGCCACCGGAGCGTCGACGACGAGCCGTACGGCGGTGGCGGCGGGATGGTGATGGCGGCGCCGGCCTGGATCAAGGCGGTCCGGGCGGTCGAGCAGGCGGCCGGGGAGCGCCGGCCCTGGCGGGTGCTGCTCTCGCCCCAGGGGCGGCGGCTGGACGAGGCCGGGGTCCGCGAGCTCGCCGCCCGCGGCGGGGAGGACGGCCTGGTGCTCCTCTGCGGGCGCTACGAGGGGATCGACGAGCGGGTGCTGGAGACGGTGGTCGACGAAGAGATCTCGATCGGCGACTACGTAGTATCAGGAGGGGAGCTGCCGGCGATGGTGCTGATCGAGGCCCTGTCGCGGCAGATCCCCGGGGTCGTGGGCTTCGCCGGCTCGGTCGAGCAGGACAGCTTCCGGCGCGGTCTCCTCGACCATCCGCACTACACGCGGCCCCCGGTGGTCGAGGGCCTCGCGGTGCCCGACGTGCTGCTCTCGGGCGACCACGCGGCGATCGAGCGCTGGCGGGAGGAGCAGGCGCTCGCGGCGACGCGGACGAAGCGGCCCGACCTGCTGGCCGGCGAGGCCGAGCGGGGCGCGGGCCGGGGGCCGGATGCAGATCGGGACACGGATCGCGACACGGAGTTCTAACTCACGTCCACACCGCCACTTGCGCCACACTTCCGAAATCGAAAATAATGACCCCACCGTACAATTCGCGAGGTAACGCCATGAACGAGCTGAATCAGGTCGAGAGCGCCTATCTACAGGCTGGCCAGCCGGAGTTCCGGGCCGGCGACAGCGTGAAGGTCCACGTCCGCGTCGTCGAGGGCGACAAGGAGCGCATCCAGATCTTCCAGGGCGTCGTCATCGCCCGCCGCGGGGGCGGCACGCGCGAGACCTTCACCGTGCGCAAGATCTCCGGCGCCATCGGGGTGGAGCGCATCTTCCCCCTCCATTCGCCGGTGGTCGACAAGATCGAGGTGGTGCGCCGCGGCAAGGTGCGCCGGGCCAAGCTGTACTACCTGCGCGAGCTGCGCGGCAAGGCGGCGCGCATCGAGGAGCGCCGCGACGAGCCCCGGCCCTAGCTCCGCGGTTCCGGCTCGACGGGCAGGGACGTGCGAACCGTCCGAGAGGCGAGCGCGGGAGCTTCCACGGTGACCGCCACCATGGCCGATCTGTGGGCCGAAGCCTGCCGGCTGCGCCTCCTCCGCGGCCTCGAGGACCTGCTCGCCCAGTGCGGTTTCGTCCGCATCGCCGGGGTCGACGAGGCGGGCCGCGGCTCGCTCGCCGGTCCGGTGGTCGCCGCCGCGGTGGTCGTCGACCTCCGCTCGGTGGTGCCCGGGGTCGACGACAGCAAGTGCCTCACCGCTCCCGAGCGCGAGCGCGCCGCGGGAGCGATCCGCGCCACCGCGGTGGCGGCGGCGACGGCCGAGGTCGAGGCGGACGTCATCGACCGCATCAACATCCTCGAAGCCAGCCGGCGCGCCATGGTCCTCGCCCTCTCCCGGCTCGACCCCTGCCCCGACTGCGCGGTGGTCGACGCCGTGCCGCTCAAGGGGCTCGGCTACCCCTGCCTGCCGGTGGTGCGCGGCGACGCCATCAGCTACGCCGTGGCCTGCGCCTCGATCCTCGCCAAGGTGGCGCGCGACCAGCGCATGGTCGAGCTCGGCCGCCGCTACCCGCACTACGGCTTCGCCGTCCACAAGGGGTACGGGGTGCCCGAGCACCTCGAGGCCCTCGCCGCGCACGGCCCCTGCCCCATCCACCGCCTGACCTACCGGCCGGTGGTGCCGCGCCTCGAGGCCCACGCGTGACGGGGACCCGCTGATGGCGATCAGCCGCGAGCAGGTGGTGCAGACCGCCGAGCGCTACGTCTCGCGCGGCAAGATCGAGGCGGCGATCCGCGAGTACAAGAAGGTCCTCGCCGAGAACCCCAACGACACCAACACGCTGAACCGCGTGGGCGACCTCTACGCCCGCATCCAGCGCATCGACGAGGCCGTCGACTTCTTCAGCAAGATCGCCGAGCACTACGCCGCCGAGGGCTTCTTCGTCAAGGCGATCGCGATCTACAAGAAGATCATCAAGCTCAACCCGACCCATCTCGAGGTCTACGAGCAGCTCGCCGAGCTCTACCACAAGCAGGGGCTAGTCAACGAGGCGCGCACCCAGTACCTGGTCCTCGCCGACTACTACCAGAAGCACGAGAACCCCACCTCGGCGATCGCCATCTACAACAAGATGGCGGAGCTCGAGCCGGAGAACCCGACCTACCACGTCAAGCTCGCCGAGCTCTACCTGCAGCAGAAGCTCTTCGAGAAGGCGCTCACCGAGCACCGCATCATCGCCGAGCTGATGCTCGCCGCCGGCCACGCGCCGGAGGCGGCGCAGGTCTACGAGCGCGCGCTCGACATCGACCCCGGCAACATCGCCTTCATCACCGACGCGGTCTTGAAGCTCCGCGAGGCGGGCTCGAACTCCGCCGCGGCGCGCTTCCTCGCCGCCGCGATCGAGCGCAACCCGCAGGCCGAGCGGGTGGCGCGGCTGGTCGGCGACGAGGCCGTCGAGGATCGCGCGCCGGCGACACCGGCGAGCCCGCAGGCGGCGCCCGTCCCGGCCGAGCCGGTGGCGCCCGTCGCGCCCGTGGCGCCCCCGCCTCCTGATACCAAGCCCGACGCGAAGCGAGAGCCCGAGCCGGAGCTCGAGGCCGAGAGCGAGCCCGCCTTCGATCTCGGCGACCTCGACCTCGACTTCGCGATGCCGGCCCCCCCGCCGCGGGCTCCCCAGCCGCCGCCGGCGGCGGCTCCCCCGGCCCCGGCCGTCGACGACGAGATCGAGCTCGACCTCGACGAGGTCTTCATCCTCGACATGGAGGACGACGCGGAGCCCTCCAGCCTGGTCAAGCCGCCCCCCGACCTCGCCGGCGCCGAGGAGAAGCGCCCGGCCTGGGCGCAGACCCCGCTGCCGCAGGTGGCCCCCCCGGCCCGGCCGGCGGCGCCGGAGCCCGCCTTCCCGCCGTTCTCGCTCGATCTGGACGATGAGGTCGCCGAGGTCGCCGACGTCGCCGACGTCGCCGAGATCGCCGTCGCCCCGGAGCCTTCCTCCGCCCCGCCGCCGCCCGCCGACCTCGCGCCGGTGTCGTTCGCCGACGTGACCGAATCGCTCGGCGGGAAGCCGGGGGGGGAGCTCGACTTCGACCTGCTGCCTCCCGAGCTCCCCGAGCTGACGCCGCTGCCCGAGGCCGAGTCGCCGCTGGCGCGCGCGGCATCTCCCGCCTCTCCCGCGGCGCCGGCGGGCGGGGTCGAGATCGACCGCGACCTCCTCGAGCGCACCGCGGCGGAGCTCCATCCCCAGGTGCAGCACCGCGAGGAGGACCTCGTCACCGAGGCCGAGGTGCTCGCCAAGTACGGGCTCGAGGAGAAGGCCCTGGAGCGCCTGCGCGAGGCGCTGCGCATGAGCCCGCGGCACCTCGACGCCCACGCGCTCATGGTCCAGATCTACCTCGACAAGGGTCAGGACGCGCGGGTCGTCGAGCGGGCCAACGAGCTCAGCCGCGCGGCGGCCGGGGCGAGCAACCGCGAGCCCTGGCTCAAGATCCGCCGCCGGCTGCTCGCCGCCGGCTACCGGCTGGACGGCGACCAGGTGGTCGCGGCCCCGCAGCGCGCCACGGTGGACGACGGCATCAACGCGATGCTGCGCGGCCTGCTCAGCAAGGGTCCGCCGGCGAGGAAGCCCGCCGAGCCGCCGAAGCCCCCCGCCGCGGCGGCCGCGGTCGAGGCCCCGCCGCCGGCGCCCGCGGCGCCGGCCCCGGCCGCCCAGGCTCCGGAGCCGGCAGCTCCAGAGGCGCCGATCCCGCCCATCCCGCCGATGCCGCCGACGCTGGACATCCCGCCCATCCCGCCGGCACCTCTGCAGGCGGCCGAGGCGCACTTCAATCCGCTCGAGATCGGCCGCCTCGTCGAGCGCGAGGAGCTGGGGGACGAGCCTTACGCCCCCTTCGTGCCGGCCATCCCACCCGAGCCGCCGCCCGCGGCTCGCGCGGCACCTCCCGCCGCCTCGCTCGACGACACCGGGATGAGCTGGCTCGACGAGGTCGAGGCCGGGCGCAAACGGTCCGCTGCCGCCGGCGCCCGCGGCGCGGCGTACTCGGACGCCGACTTCTTCGACCTGGCGGGCGAGCTCGAGCAGGAGCTCTCGGCGGAGGAGAGCCTCCTCGGCTCGGATCTCCTGATGCAGCCCTCCGAGCAGTCGCTCGAGCAGATCGTCGAGGGGTTCAAGAAGGGGGTGGCCGAGAACCTCTCGCCGACCGATTACGACACCCACTTCAACCTCGGGATCGCCTACCGCGAGATGGGGCTCCTCGACGAGGCGATCGGCGAGTTCCAGCTCGCCTCCAAGGCGCCGTCGCTCCTCGTCTCCTGCTGCTCGATGCTCGGCCTCTGCTTCCTCGACAAGGGGCTCCCCGAGCTCGCCATCAAGTGGTACCACCGCGGCCTCGATTCGGGGAAGGCGAGCGAGGACGACCACCTGGGGCTGCTCTACGACCTCGGCAACGTCTACGACGGCATGGGCGACGTCGAGACGGCCTACAGGACCTTCGTCGAGATCTACGGCATCAACACCAACTACCGGGACGTCGTGGCGCGCATCGAAGAGACGGGCCGGCGGCGGTAGACGACCCGGGTTGCGGCGCCCGCGGCCTCGGGATACCGTCCCCGCCATGGAACACTTCCGCCATCACGGCTCGCACGGCGGCGAGGCGCCGGGGCGGCGCACCGTCGAGGTGCGCCGCGTCGATCGGTGCGAGACGCTCGACGAGGTCTTCCTCCACTGCCTGCCGGCCTTCGGCGGCGCCTATCTCCGCCGCGTCTACACCATCCTCGACCGCGCCATCGGCGCCGGCTTCCCGCTGACCGTCGCGGTGGCCGGTCCGGTCACCGTCTCGGGCCAGCACCAGGCCTGGCTCATCCCCCTCCTCGAGACCGGCTGGGTGGCGTACCTCTCGACCACCGACGCGGTCTGCTACCACGACGGCCACCGCAGCCTCGACGAGCACCGCCACGGGCCGATCTTCGAGGTGCCCATCTCCTCGGACGACGGGGCGCTCCGCGACGAGCGCACCATCCGCGTCACCGACATGGCCTTCGACGAGGACGTCCTCTTCCAGCAGGATCGCTTCGTCACCGCCTGCCTCGCCCGGCCGGAGTTCCAGCGGGCGATGAGCGGCACCGAGCTGCGCTACCTCCTGGGACGGTTCTACGGCGAGCAGGAGGAGAAGAACGGCGTCACGCCGGGGCTCCTCTCGACCTGCCGCCGCCTCGCCATCCCCATCCTCGTCGGCGCGCCGGGGGACGGCAGCCTCTTCCTCAACTCGATGAAGCTGTGGGCGATGCGGCAGGCCGGCCTCCTCGCCGACTACGGCTTCTCGCTCGGCCTCCACGCCGAGGTCTTCGAGTCCTGCGCCTACCATCACTGGGGTCTCTTCGAGAACCCCACCGGCGCCC
>DATBQN010000413.1:0-6223 GCA_036560825.1 Thermoanaerobaculia bacterium | reverse complement strand
CCGGCGGAAAGCGCGGCGAGGAGGAGGGCCGAGGAGAGGAGGGCCGTGGTGCGGAGGCGGGAGCTGGCCATGGTCGAGTCCCTCGCACGCCGGGCTGGAGCCGGCAGGTATGTATATATAGAGGAGGAGCTTCCAATCCCTCCTCCGAGCAACGACCCGATGTAACGGCTGGACGTGGAGCTGCTGCCTTCTATCAGATCCGCTGCAAGGGTGTCTAGATGGAGGAAGCACCGTGGTGTAGCTGCCGTGATGGCGGGCCTGCCTTGAGTCCGCCCGGCGTCTCCCATATCATGGCCCGCTGGATGCTGTACGCCCGCCGCCGGCTCGCCGCTCTCCTCGTCTGCCTCGTCTTCTCGTCGCTCGAGCTGCTGTCGTCCGGCCCCGCCCTCCACCGCCAGTGCCAGGTGGTCCGCGGAGGGGACGCGGTCCTCCACACGACGGGAGCCGCGGCCGACCCGGCCGCCCCGAAGCTCGCCCAGGCGGGCGAGCTCAGGGACGAGGCGCCGGGCCAGTGCCCGGCCTGCACGATCTCCGGGCTCTTCGCGGTCGTTCCCGCCGCGCTTCCGGCGGCCGCCGCCGCCGCACGACCCCGCATCATCCCCGCCCTCGGCGTCCGCGCCGTGGCCTCGCCCGTCGTCGCCAGCCTCCGCGGCCGCGCGCCTCCCCTCGCGTAGATCTCCCGTCTCCCCAATTCGTCGCCACCCGGCAGTCGGTCGGTAGTCAACCGACGGAGAGAGCTCCACGGAGGGCTCCTTGAGACGTCTAGCCATTGGATTCACCCTCGTCGCGATCGGCTGCGTGCCGCTCGCGCCGCCGGCCCTCGGGCAGGCGTCCTCGACGCCTGCAGGGCAGTCGTCGCCCTCGTCCCAGACGCCGCTCCGCCTCTCGCGCCGTGAGGCGATCGACGAGGCCCTGGCGCGCAACCCGGGCCTCCTCGCCACGCGGGCGCAGGTCGAGCAGGCCCGCGCGCAAGTGGTCGTTGCGCGCGCCATCCCGGACCCCACGCTCGCCGTCGACGTCGCCGGCCAGAGCCAGGCGCTGAACCCGGGCTCCGGCAACGCGAGCGACCTCGGCGTCGGCCTCACCATCCCCTTCCCGGGGAAGATCCGGCTGCGCGGCGAGGTCGCCACGACGGCGCTGCGGGCGGCCGAGTTCACCCTCACCCAGCAGCGCCAGCAGGTGGCGTCGATGACCGCGCAGGCCTACGACGCCGTCCTCGTCGCCCTGCGCCACGGCGACGACCTGCGGCAGAGCAAGGAGCTGGCGCTCGACTTCCTCGCCAAGACCAAGGCCCGCTTCCTCGCCGGGACGGTCGCCAAGGTCGACGTCGTCAAGGCGCAGGTGGACGTGGCGCAGGCGGAGAACGACCTGCTCGCCAACGAGCGCGCGCTGGTCGCCGCCCGCGCCTCCCTGAACCGCCTGCTCGGGAGGACGGGCGGCGCCCCGGTCGAGACCACCGACGGTCTCGAGATGCCGGCAACGTTCAGGGAGCTCGCGGAGCTCGAGGCGCTCGAGCGGCTCGCCGAGGCCTCGCGTCCCGAGCTCAAGAGCCTCGAGATCCAGCGCCAGGGGGCGCGCGCGGCGACCCGGCTGGCCAAGGAGTACTGGGTCCCCGACGTCAACCTGACGCTGACCCGCAACGCCGTCGACGGCACTCCCACCACCTTCACCACCGGGATCGGCCTCGGCTTCCCCATCTTCCTGCGCCAGCACCGCCAGGGCGAGGTCGCCGCCGCCATCCACCGCGAGGAGGAGCTGGCCGCGAACGCCGCCGACACCGCGGCGCAGGTGAGCCTCGACGTGCGCACCTCGTACGCCTCCGCCTCGACGGCTCTCCGCCAAGCCATCTTCCTCCGCGACGAGCTGCTGCCCGAGGCGCGCGAGGTGTACCGCGTGGCCTCGGTGAGCTACGGGCTCGGCGGCTCCTCGGCGCTCGAGCTGCTCGACGCCAAGCGCACCCTCCTCGACGCCGAGAAGCAGTACGTGGACGCCCTCGGCGCCGCCAACGACGCGCGCGCCGCCCTCGAGCTCGCGGTGGGGGCGCCGCTTCCACCCTCTGAAGCCAAGCCGTCTGGAGACAAGCCGTCTGGAGACAAGCCATGAGCGAGCCGCGCCGCCCTCTGATCCTCCTGCCGTGGGCCGTGGCCCTCGCTCTCGCCGCGGCCTCCTGCGGGCGCCCGAGCGCGCCGGCTCCCGGGGCCTCCGAGCCTTCGGGGTCTTCCGAGCATGCCGCCGATCCCGCCGCCGCGAACCCCAAGGGCTTGACCCTGGACCCGGCGCAGCGCCAGAAGGTGCGCCTCGAGACGGTCGCCGTGGCGCCCTTCCGCCGCACCGTCGAGACGACCGGCACGGTCGCCTTCGACCAGAACCGCGCCACCCAGGTGCTGGCGCCGATCTCGGGGCCGGTGGCGCGGCTCGCCGTGCAGCTCGGCACCGAGGTGGCGCGCGGCGAGACGCTCGCCGTCGTCGCCTCGCCCGACTTCGCGACCGACGTGAGCGCCCTGCGCAAGGCCGAGGCGACGGCGAAGAACGCGCGGCGGGTGGCCGACCTCGACGAGCAGCTGTTCAAGAACGAGGCGATCGCCCGGCGCGACATGGAGCAGGCGGAGACCGACGCGGTCAACGCCGAGGCCGACCGCGACGCCGCCCTCGAGCAGCTCCGCGCCCTCGGGGTCGACAAGAAGACCCTCGCCGACATCATGGCGAACCGCCCGGTGACCGGCGCCGGCGGCGCCATCCGCTCGCCCATCGCGGGCACCGTCGTCGAGCGGCTGATCACCCCCGGCCAGCTCCTCCAGGCGGGGACGACGCCCTGCTTCACCGTCGCGGATCTCTCGACGGTGTGGGTGATGGGGAACATCTTCGAGTCGGACCTGCCGTACGTCGCCGCGGGCGACCGGGCGGAGATCGCGGCGGGCGCCGGCGGCGCGCCGATCGCCGGGCGGGTGGACTACGTCGCCGCCATCGTCGACCCGACGACGCGGGCGATCCCCGTCCGCATCGTGGCGCCCAACCCCGGCCGGGTCTTGAAGCGCGACCTCTACGTGCGCGTCGCCATCCGCTCGAGCCGCGAGGCGAGCGGCCTCCTGGTGCCGGTCTCCGCCATCCTCCACGACGAGGAGAACCTGCCCTTCGTCTTCGTCGCCAACCCCGACGGCAGCTTCGCGCGGCGCCGGGTGAAGACGGGGGAGCGCGCCGGCGACCGCCAGCAGGTCACCGCCGGGCTCGCCGCCGGCGAGACGGTCGTCGCCGAGGGCGGCATCTACCTCCAGGCGGAGAGCCAATGAGCGCGGACGAGCTCCAGACTCCCCCCGCGCCGCCGCTCGCCGAGAAGGGCCCGCGGCCGGCCTCGCTGATCAACCGCATCGTCGCCGGGGCGCTGCGCCAGCGCTTCTTGATCGCGCTCGGCGCCGTGCTGCTCGCCGCGGCCGGGACGTGGTCCTTCGAGCGGCTGCCGGTCGACGCCTATCCCGACCTCTCGCCGCCCATGGTCGAGATCGTCACCCAGTGGGAGGGGCACGCGGCGGAGGAGGTCGAGCGCCTCATCACGGTTCCCATCGAGGTCGAGATGAACGGCCTGCCGGGCCTCACCGTGGTGCGCTCGATCTCGCTCTACGGCCTGTCGTCCGTCCGCATCACCTTCGTCCACGGCACCGACAGCTACTTCGCCCGCCAGCAGACGTTCGAGCGCCTGCCGGACGTCGCGCTGCCGCCCGGCGTCACGCCCTCGGTGTCGCCGCTCTTCTCGCCCTCCGGCCTCATCTACCGCTACGTCCTCGACAGCCCGGACCGCTCGCCCATGGAGCTCAAGACGATCGAGGACTGGATCGTCGGGCGGCGCTACAAGTCCGTCCCCGGGGTGGCCGACGACTCGGGCTTCGGCGGCCAGACGATGCAGTACCACGTGCTCCTCGATCCGGCGAAGATCGCCGGGACGGGCCTCTCGGTCCCCGCCGTGGTCGCCGCCCTCGCCGCCAACAACGGCAACGCCGGCGGCGGCTTCTACTCGCAGGGGGGGCAGTTCTACTACGTGCGCGGGCTGGGGCGCCTGAGCACGCTCGAGGACGTCGGCAACGTCGTCCTCGCGGTGCACAACGGCATCCCGGTGCTGGTCAAGGACGTCGGCGAGGTCGCCATCGGCGAGGCGCCGCGGCTCGGCCAGTTCGGCTTCAACGGCCGCGACGAGGCGGTCGAGGGCGTCCTCCTCATGCGCCGCGGCGAGCAGGCGCAGGTCGTTCTCCAGGCGCTGGAGAAGAAGACGCGCGAGCTCAACCGCTCGGTCCTCCCCCCGGACGTCAGGATCCATCCCTACTACGACCGCCGCGACCTGATCGAGCTCACCACGCGGACGGTCGAGGACAACCTGCTGCGCGGCATGCTCTTCGTCGTCATCGTCCTCGTCTTCTTCCTCTACGACTTCCGCTCCGGCCTGATCGTCGCGAGCACCATCCCGCTCGCCCTCCTCTTCGCCTTCATCTGCCTGGACTTGAAGCACGTCCCCGCGAACCTGCTGTCGATCGGCGCCATCGACTTCGGCATCCTCGTCGACGGCGCCGTGGTGATGGTCGAGAACGTCTTCCGCCAGCTCGCCCTCCGCCAGGGACAGCCCTACCGGATACGGGACGTCATCCTCGAGGCGGCGGGGGAGGTCGACCGGCCGATCGTCTACGCGGTGGCGGTCATCGTCGCCGGGTTCCTCCCCATCTACGCCCTCTCGGGGCCGGCCGGCGAGCTCTTCCGGCCGATGGCGGACACCACCATCTTCGCCCTCCTGGGCTCGCGCGCCCTGACCCTCACCCTCGTCCCCGTGCTCTGCGCCTGGGTGCTCCGCCGCGGCGTCCGCGAGCGCCGCAACGTCGCCTTCGAGGCGGTGCGCTCCGCCTACGCCAAGGGGCTCGACCTCTGCCTCGCCCACCCCTGGGGGACGACCCTGGTCTCCGTCCTCCTCTTCCTCGGCTCCCTCCTCCTCCTCCCCGGCATCGGCGCCGAGTTCATGCCGCACTTGGACGAGGGCGCGCTGTGGATCCGCGCCACCATGCCGTCGACCATCTCGTTCGAGGAGGCGGCGAAGCTCTCGCCGCAGGTGCGCTCGATCCTGCGCTCCTTCCCCGAGGTCACCGCGGTCGCCTCGGAGCTCGGCCGGCCGGACGACGGCACCGACCCCACCGGCTTCTTCAACGACGAGTTCTTCGTCGGCTTGAAGCCCTACCGCGAGTGGAAGGGCCGCTACCGGACGAAGGCCGCGCTCACCGCCGCCATCAACCGCCGGCTCGAGGCCTTCCCGGGGATCGTCTTCAACTACACGCAGCCCGCCGAGGACGCCGTCGACGAGGCGGAGACGGGGCTCAAGAGCTCGCTCGCGGTCAAGGTCTTCGGCTCCGACCTCGCCGTGCTGGAGGCGAAGGCGCGGGAGATCCAGCAGGTGCTCGCCGGGGTGCGCGGGATCGCCCAGATCTCCGTCGTCCGCCAGCTCGGGCAGCCCAGCCTGACGGTGACCGTCGACCGCGGCAGGATCGCCCGCTACGGCCTGAACGTGGCGGACGTCAACGGCCTCGTCGAGGCGGCGGTGGGGGGCGCCACGGCGACCCAGGTGGTGCAGGGCGAGAAGAGCTTCGACCTCGTCGTCCGCCTGAAGCCGCAGTTCCGCCAGAGCCCCGAGGCGATCGGCGACATCCTCCTCGCCACGCCGGGCGGCCAGCAGGTGCCGCTCAAGGAGGTGGCGGACATCCGGGTGGTCAACGGGGCGTCCTTCATCTACCGCGAGAACAGCTCGCGCTACATCGGCATCCAGTACTCGATCGCGGGGCGCGACCTCGCGGGCGCGGTCGAGGACGCCAAGCGGCAGGTGGAGGCCAGGGTGAAGCTGCCGGCCGGCTACACGGCGGTGTGGGGCGGGGAGTACGAGGACTTCACGGCCTCGCGCGACCAGCTCCGGCTCATCGTGCCGCTCACCATCGCCTTGATCTTTCTCCTCCTCTTCCTCCTCTACAGCAACTTCAAGTTCCCCGTCATCACGCTCCTGGCCGTCCTCCTCTCGGGACCCGTCGGCGGCCTCTTGGCGCTCCGCCTCTCCGGCACGCCCTTCTCGGTCTCCTCGGGGATCGGCTTCCTGGCGCTCTTCGGCGTCTCGGTGCAGACCGCCGTCATCTACGTCTCCTACGCCAACGAGCTCCGCGGCAACGGCATGGACATCGTCCGCGCCACCCGCGAGGCGGCCATCCTC
>DATBQN010000412.1:0-2721 GCA_036560825.1 Thermoanaerobaculia bacterium | reverse complement strand
AGCGGCGACGAGGAGTCCTTGTGGCGCAGCATGCTCTTGGGGGTGAAGACGACGAGCGGCTTGCGCCACGGGCGCAGCGCCTGGCGCCGCAGCAGGTGGAAGTACTGCGCCGCGGTCGACGGCTGGCAGACCTGGATGTTGTCCTCGGCGGCGAGCTGCAGGTAGCGCTCCATGCGCGCGCTCGAGTGCTCGGCGCCCTGGCCCTCGTAGCCGTGCGGCAGCAGCATGACGAGCCCGGAGAGGAGCCCCCACTTGTCCTCGCCGGCGGTGATGAACTGGTCGATGATTACCTGGGCGCCGTTCGCGAAGTCGCCGAACTGCGCCTCCCAGAGCACCAGCGTCTCCGGGTAGTCGCGGCTGTAGCCGTACTCGAAGCCGAGGACCGCGGCCTCCGAGAGCATCGAGTCGTAGATCTCGAAGCGCGGCTGGCCGGGCGCCAGGTGCTGGAGCGGGATGTGCTCGGCGCCGTTCTCGACGTCGATCAAGACCGCGTGGCGCTGGTTGAAGGTGCCGCGGCGGGTGTCCTGGCCGCACATGCGGATCGGCACGCCGTCGCCGAGGAGCGTGCCGAAGGCGAGCGCCTCGGCCATGCCGTAGTCGATGGGGAGGGCGCCGTGCCCCATCCTGGCGCGCTGCTCGAGCAGGCGCTTGATCTTCTCGTGGACGTGGAAGCCGGCGGGCGGCGTCGTCAGCCCGTCGGCGACCCTCGCCAGCTCCTCCGCCGCGACGCCGGTCGCCACCTCGTACTCCGGCTTGAAGCGGCCGCCCACGTAACGGCTCCAGTAGTCCGGCAGAGTGCGAAGCGTCGGCTTGTGCTCCATCTCCGTCGCCTGCTTCTGCGCCCGGTCGACCTCGGCGCGGACCGCCGCCGCCCGCGCCTCGCCCTCTTCCTCCGACACGCCGACCTCGCGCGCGTAGATCTTCCACAGCGGCGGGTGAGCCTCGATCTTCCGGTAGAGGAGCGGCTGGGTGATCGTCGGGTCGTCGACCTCGCTGTGGCCGTGCCGGCGGTAGCCGATGAGGTCGACGACGACGTCCTCGCCGAAGGCGTAGCGATACTCGAGGGCGAGATCCGCCACGCGGAGCACGGCGTACACGACCTCGCCGTTGACGTGGAAGATGGGGATCGGCAGCCGGCGGGCGACGTCCGACGCGAAGCGCGACGACTGGAAGCTCCGGGGCTCGGTGGTGAAGCCGATGAGGTTGTTGACGATGACGTGGATGGTGCCGCCGACCTCGAAGCCGGGGAGCGCCGAGAGGTTGAGCGTCTCGGCGAGGATGCCCTGGCCGGCGAAGGCGGCGTCGCCGTGGAGGAGGATCGGCACCACCTTGGCGCCGCGCGCGTCGCCGATCCGCACCTGCTTGGCGCGGGCGCGCCCCTCGGCGATGGCGTCGACCGCCTCGAGATGGCTGGGGTTCGAGACCAGGTGGATGAAGATCGAGCGGCCGTTCCCGGCGATGAAGGTGCCGGTCGCCCCCATGTGGTACTTGACGTCGCCGCCGCCCAGGATGCTCCGCGGATCGACGTCCTCGAAGCCGGCGAGGAGCTCGGCCGCCGGGCGGCCGACCGTGTGCAGCATGACGTTCAGGCGCCCGCGGTGGCTCATCCCGAGCACCACCTGCTCGGCCTCGCGCCGGGCCGCCGCCTCGAGCATCTCGGAGAGGAGCGGGATGAGCGCCGCGACCCCCTCGATCGAGAAGCGCTTGGTCCCCAGGTAGCGGGCCTGGAGGACCTGCTCGAAGGTCTCGGCCTCGAGCACCTCCTGCATCGCCCGCTTCGCCCGCTCCGCATCCGCCGCCGCCGGCGCCTCCATGCGCTCGGCGACCCAGCGCCGGCGCCCGGCGTCGGTGATGTGCATGAACTCGACGCCGATCGGCCCCGCGTAGACCCGGCGGAGCTCCTGCACGGACGGGTCCGTGAGGTCGCCCAGCGCCGGGTGCAGCTCCGGCCTCAGGCGCTCGAGGGGATCGAGATCGGCGGCGAGATACCCCCAGCGGCGGAAGGCGTCCACCCGCTCGGGATCGGGCGCCAATCCGGAAGAAACGGAGGAAGCGGAGGGAGCGGTCGGCTGCGGTGCCGCGATGGCCATGGCCCGACAAGAATATCGCGGGTAGCATGCGAGCGATGTCCGCCGGGATGTTCTCCGCCTTCCGCGAGCCCGACCTCGCCGCCCGCCTGCGCGCGGCGGCGGCCTGGCCGCTCGGCGCCTACCTCCTCGCCCAGCTCTACTTCACGCTCTACCCGCTCCTCACCGAGGTCCCGCGCTGGCTCTTCGAGGCGGTCCGCGCCGACCTCGGGATCGGGCTCCTCGGCGGGCTCGCCGCGGGGCTGCGGCTCGCGCTCGCCGGCCCGCGCGAGCGGCCGGACCTTCCCGCCGCCGGCTGGCTCGCGGCCCTCGCCGGCGGCCTCCTCGCCTGCGGCTGGACGCTCGCCGGGATGTCCTTTCCCTGGCGGATGTAGCGCTCCCCCTTTCGCGATCCGGCCGCGGAGTCGTACGATACGCGCTCAACGTTTCGCGGGGCTGGAGGTGCAGGGCGCGGCCGGTCGCGCGGCGGAGGTCGACGTGGTCTCTCCACAGATCTGGGGCAGCTTGTTTCTCACCCTCGGCGCCGCCGTTCTCCTCTACGGCGCCAGCCTCTTCTTCGAGAAGCTGAGGTTCGTCCGCCGCGCCGTCGAGGCGCCGGGCACGGTGGTGCGCCGCGTGGCGGGCGCGCCGGCGG
>DATBQN010000411.1:0-3562 GCA_036560825.1 Thermoanaerobaculia bacterium | reverse complement strand
TGCACGACACGGCCTGGACCGGCGAGTTCTTCTTCCGCGGGCAGGCCGTCCATCGACTCCCGCCCAAGGACCGCGCGAAGCTGCACAAGCAGCACATCGGCTTCGTCTTCCAGAGCTACCACCTGATCGACAGCCTGACGGTGGCCGAGAACCTCGACCTGCCGCTCTCCTACCGCGACGTCAGGAAGTCCGAGCGCCAGGCCCTCGTCGCCGACGTCCTCGACCGCTTCCACATCGTCGGCAAGAAGGACCTCTTCCCGGCGCAGCTCTCCGGCGGCCAGCAGCAGCTCGTGGGGGTGGCGCGGGCGGTGATCGGCAACCCCAAGCTGCTGCTCGCCGACGAGCCCACCGGCAACCTCCACTCGGGCCAGGCCGAGGAGATCATGCGGCTCTTCAAGCGGCTCAACGACGAGGGGACGACGATCGTCCAGGTCACCCACTCCGAGAAGAACGCGACCTACGGCAACCGCGTCGTCCAGCTCCTCGACGGCTGGGTGGCGGGGCCGGGCGAAGGCCGGCCGGCGTAGGGCGCCGGGTCAGGCCGGGCTCAGGTACTTCGCGTAGATCAGCTTGTCGTCGCCCAGGCGGTAGAAGTCGGGGATGCGCGCCACCAGCGGGTAGCCGCTGCGCTCGTAGAAGCGCTTGGTGGCGTTGTAGCTCTCCTGCGAGGAGGTCTCGATCAGCAGCAGCCTGCCGCGGCGGCGGCGGACGTCCTCCTCGGCGTGGGCGAGGAGCGCGCGGCCGCGACCGCCGCCCTGGCTCGTCGGGTCGACGGCGATCCAGTAGAGGTCGTAGGTGCCGTCGGTGAGCGGCGTGGGGCCGTGGCACTCGTAGCCGACCACCCGGCCGTCATCCTCGAGCACGTTCAGGTAGTAGTCGCCGCGCCCGGAGCCGGCGAGCCCCTCGTCGATCACCTCCATCGCCGTCTCCACCTCGGCGGGAGTGAAGTTGCCGACCGCGGTGACGATCTCGAGCAGGCGGCCGCGGTCGGCGGGCGCGATGGCGCGGATGGGCATGGTCGCGCCTAGAGCGAGGCCAGCATCTCTTTCGCCGTCTTGACGTCGGGGTCGGTGGGCGCGAGCTGGATGAATTTCGAGAGGTACTCCTTCGCCTTCGCGCTGTCGCCCTGGTTCACGTAGCAGAGGCCCAGCATGTAGTGGGCGCGGGCGTGGGTGGGCTTCATGTCGAGGACCTTCTCGAACACCTTCGTCGCCTCCGGCACGTTGTTGGCGTTGAAGAGCGCGACGCCCTGGTTGAAGACGGCGTCCGGGCTGCTGCCGGCCGCCGCCACCTTGCTCGCGCTGGCGGTCTTCACCCCCTCCTTCGCCTTCTGCGCCTCGGCCTCGTACTCGCGGGCTTTCTTCTTGTCGGAGGTCGACAACGCCATCCGGTGGTAGACCTCGGAGCGGATGCGGAAGCCGTCCGCGCTCTGCGGGTCGACCTGCGCCAGCTTGTCGAGGGTGGCCAGGGCCTGCGGGTAGTTCTTCTGGTTCTCGTAGACGGTCGCCAGGCCGGTGTAGGCGGGCTCCATCTTGGGATCGATCTCGATGGCGCGGTTGAGGTTGGCGATGGCGACCTCGTTCTGGCCGGCGCGCTGGGCCTCGGCGCCCGCGTTGTAGATCAGCACCGCGGTGTCGCGGCTGGGGTCGGCGGCGACCAGCGCGTCGAGCGCGGTCTTCGCCTTCTCCTTGTCGCCCGCCCCCTTGTAGGCGTCGTAGCGGTCGCGCAGGCCGCGCGGGTCGTTCGGCTTGAGCGCCAGGAAGCGCTCGGCGGCGCCCTCCGCGTCGGCGTACTGCTTCTGCGAGAGGTAGACGTCGGCGAGCGCGCCCGGGGCGGCCGCCTGCTTGGGATCGAGCTGCTCGGCCTCCTTGAACTTGGCGACCGCGGTCGCCGCGTCGCCGGCCTTGAAGGCGGCGACCCCCTCGTTGAAGACGTTGACCGCCTTGTCGGCGCCGGAGAGCTCCTTCGGCGCCGTGCCCTGCGCCGGGGTGCCGCTCGGCTGGCCCGTCGTCTGGCCGGGCTTCAGCGCCTCCAGGGTGTAGGTCTGCTCGGTGTTCTCGCCGAGCTTGACGTCGAGCGGACCCTGGGTGGAGACGTAGCCCTCCTTCTCCACCCGGATGACGTACTTGCGCGTGGCGTCGAGGATGACGAGGGTGAACTTGCCCTTGGCGTCCGAGGTCTTTTTGAGCTCGAACTTGAATTCCGGGCTGGTGATGGTCGCCGTGGCGCCGGCGACGGGGGCGCCGGCGGTGTCCTTCACCACGCCCAGCACCCGGCCTTCTCCCACGGCGTGGAGGGCAGCGGCGGCGGCGAGCCCGGCGAGCAACGTGGCGGCGAGCGCGCGGCGGAATCGGTTCATGGTGTCCCTGCCTTTCTTGGCATCCTGCTCAGGTCATTTCCCATGCAAAGAACGGGCGCGATTCTACCTCCAGCGCTCTGATACCATCCGCCGCGCGCACCGAGAAGCCCATTCCCCCCGGAGGAGATCATGCTCGCCGACCGCATTCCCGAGATCCAGGCGGCGCTCGCCGAGGCCGGCCTCGACGGCTGGTTCTTCGCCTGCTTCCAGCACAACGACCCCATCGCCCTCGACCTCCTGGGACTCTCCGGCGAGGGGAAGCTGGTCACCCGCCGCTGCTACTACCTGGTGCCGCGGCAGGGCGAGCCGCGCAAGCTCGTCCACAGCCTGGAGCCCGCCATGCTCGATCACCTGCCGGGCGGCAAGGCGAGCTACCTCACCTGGCGCGAGCACCGCGAGGCCTTCGCGCGGCTGGTCTCCGGCTTCCCCCGCCTCGCAGCCCAGTACAGCCCCAGCAACGAGCTCCCCAGCGTCTCGCGGCTCGACGCCGGCACCGCCGAGCTGCTCGCCGCGGACGGCGTCGAGCTCGCCACCTCGGCCGAGCTGGCGCAGCGCTTCGCCGCCACCTGGAGCGCCGAGCAGCTCGCCGGCCACCGGCGGGCCAACGTCCACCTCCACGCCATCGTCCACGAGGCCTTCGGGCGCGTCTCCGCGGCGCTGGCGCGCGGCGACGTGCTCGACGAATACACGGTGCAGCGCTTCATCCTCGACGCCTATGAGCCGGCGGGCCTGTGGGCCGAGTCGGCGCCCATCGTGGGGGTCAACGCGCACAGCGCCGACCCCCACTATCAGCCCGGCCCCCACGGCTCCTCGCCCATCCGCCGCGGCGACTTCCTGCTCATCGACCTCTTCGCCAAGGAGAAGAAGCCGGGCAGCGTCTATGCCGACATCACCTGGTGCGGCGTCTGCGCGCCGGCGCCCACCGCGCGGCAGGCGGAGATCTTCGGCTACGTCGCCGGCGCCCGCGACGCCGCGCTCGAGCTCGTGCGCAGCCGCTTCCCGGAGCGGCCGATCGCCGGCTATGAGGTCGACGACGCGGCGCGCGAGGTGATCGTCCGCGCCGGCTACGGCGAGCGCTTCATCCACCGCACCGGCCACTCGATCGGCACCTCCGACCACGGCCAGGGCGCCAACATGGACAACCTGGAGACCCACGACACGCGGCGCCTGCTGCCGATGACCGGCTTCTCGATCGAGCCCGGC
>DATBQN010000410.1:0-6096 GCA_036560825.1 Thermoanaerobaculia bacterium | reverse complement strand
CCGCAGATCCCCCACATGCCGCTCCCCGCCGTCTACGGCCTCCTCACCGGGGCCTGCCTCGTCATGCTCTGGATCGGCCTGACGAAATTCGAGGCGCGGGTGCTCGGCTAGCCCGCGGTCACTCGCCGTCACCTGCGGTTGGCAGCGGGCGCGTTTTCGTGACAGCGGGGATGCGACGGGCCTAGACTCGGCCGGACTTTCCGCCCGCCGGCGACCCGGCGCCACGACCTTTCGCCCACCGCTCGATCAAAGGAGAGAACTATGAAGACGATCACCAGAACCCTCGGCAGGAACGGCTGGACGCTGCGCAGCCTCGCTCTCGTGCTGCTGCTCGCGGCCGGCGCCGGCGCGGCGCTGACGGCGCTTCCCGGCAGCGCGACCGCCGGACCCTTCCCGCCGCCGTGCATGAAGTACTTCAGCACGATCACCTACTACAGCGACCCGGCGAAGACCATCGTCGTCGGCCACTGCTACACCGACGGCTGCGACGGCCTGTCGCAGGTCTGTACCGGGACGAAGACGTCGTATTTCAAGTTCTCGGCCACTCGCTGCTCCTGCAACAACTGAGCGGAGCCTGCAGGAACCGCCGTAGCCGCGGTCCGCTCTAAGCGGGCAGGGCCGACCGGTTTCTCATCGCGCTCCCGCGCTGCGAGCCCGGCGGCCGGGAGCGGTCATGTCCGCGCTGCGCTGCCTCGCCGCACTCCTCGCCTTCCTGCCGCTCGCCGCGGCCGCTCCGGCCGCGGCGCCCGCGGCGCGCGCCGCGAAGGGTTCGCGGATCTCGGACGCCGACCTCCGCGGCGCGGTGATCGTCCTCGAGCGCGGAGTCTGCTACGGGGCCTGCCCGGCCAGGTGCGGATCACCGGCGACGGCACGGTCTCTTTCCGCGGCCGCGAGTTCGTGCGGCACAAGGCTCCGCGGCCGGCGGCGATCGGGCGCGAGAGGGTCCGCGCCCTCCTCGCGGCCTTCGAGCGGGTCGACTTCTTCGGCCTGCCCGACGTCTACTCCGCGGAGCACTGCGCCTGCGCGGTAGCCACCGACAACCCCTCCGCCACGACGACGCTCACCTTCCGCGGCCGCACGCGCACGATCGACCACGACTACGGCTGCCACTGCGCGCCCGCGGCGCTCGGCGAGCTGGAGTCCGCGATCGACGCCGCGGCGCGCGTCGAGCGCTGGATCGGCCACGGCAAGGAGGGCGGCCTGCGGTGGTGAGGCCTACGGCTTCGCCAGCGTCTCGTAGATCGTCTCGAGCCGCTGCCGCTCGGCGGCGGACTCGGCGGTCGGGTTCCAGGCTTCGCCGTTCCACACGAAGGTGAGGGTGACCTCGGCGCCGGCGGGCCGATCGGCGCGGCAGGCGGCGGTGTCGCCGTGCTGGGTCGTCCGCTTGTCGCCGGTCCTGAGCTTCACGGTGAGCCGCGGGTTGGCGCTCCCGCCGTCGAGGTGCCAGGCGGCGACCCTGGCCAGGTGGCGCAGCGGCATGGTGTCGCAGCTCGCCTGCGTGTTGTCGGCGAGGTGGAGGAGGTCCCGGTAGGAGGGCTCGCCGCCCGCCGGCTCGACGGCGTAGAGGACGGTCAGCCCGAAGCTGGGCGCGAAGGCGCGGCCGAAGTAGGCCACCGAGTTGATGCAGACGAGCCGCGTCGTGCCTCCGGCCGGGGTCCAGGAGAGGCAGGTGTCGCTCAGCTCGTGGAGGTCGATCGGGCCGGGGACCGAGACCTCGGGCGGCGGCTGGTAGGAGACCTTGCGCCAGGCGCCGTCGACCTCCTCGAGGACGAGGAGCGCCGCCGGGCTGTTCATCGGCCCGCAGCTACCCAGCGAGACGAGGGCCTGGCGCCGGCCCGGCGCGGTGAAGCTCCCGAGGTAGAGGGAGATGACGTTGGCGCCGCCTTGCGCCGGTTCCTCCGGGCTCGGCGCGCCGGACGCGTCGAGGCACGGGCAGGTGAGCAGGTCGCCCTGGCGGTGCGGCGGGCGGCCCTTGCAGAGGTAGCTCCAGACGAAGGCGGCGCGCGGGCTGTCCTCGGCGACCGCGTCGGTCGCGAGCTTGGGATCCTCCGCGGCGAGGCGGCCGGTCGCCATGGCGCCCGTCAGGAGCGCCAGCAGGCAGGCGGTGGGGCGGCGCATGAAAAGTCTCCTCGGCCGAATGGGCGTCGTCGAGATCCTATCCCGGCCCCCTCGGCATTCCCGTTGGCCACCCGTTCGCCCGGCCTGCAAACATTTATGAAAGCTTTGTGATCGCGCGACCCTCACCGCCCCTAGGCTGTCGGGATGGGTTGGCCGCGCTCGCCCCGCCGAGGGCTCCTCGCCGCGGCCCTGTGGTCCGTCCCCTTCGCTGCAGGGATCGCGCTGCGGGTCTGGAACCTGCCGGCGCAGATCCTCGGCGGCGACGAGGTCCAGGCCCTGCGCTCGGCGGTGGCGATGCCGCTCTCGGCCATCCTCACCACCTAACAGGCGCGCGACAACTGCATCCCCCTGACGGCGCTCTTCCACCTGCTGCTCGCGGCCGGGGCGCCGATGGGCGAGGTGGGCCTGCGCCTTCCGGTGCTCGTCTGCGGTCTCCTCGGCCTCGCGGCGATCCCGCTCGCCGTCGCCCGGCGGCTGGGCCGGCCGGCCGGCTACGCGCTCGCCTGGCTCGTCGCCCTCTCGCCGCTCCTCGTCCTCTACAGCCGGATCGTGCGCCCGTACCTGCCGATCGTGCTGTTCTCCTTCCTCGCCGCGGCCGCCTTCGAGGCCTGGTGGCGGACCGGCCGGCGCCGTTACGCGGCGGTCTACGTCGCCTTCGCCGGCCTCTCCGGGTTCTTCCATCTGGCGAGCGCGCCGTTCGTGGTCGCCCCCCTCGTCTTCGCCGCGGGCGACCTGCTGCTCGGCCGCCTGCGGCGCCCGCGGGCCGACCCGAGCCCTTGCCGGCGCCCCGGTTGGAGGGCGCTCGCGGCCGTCGCCGCGGCGCTCGGCGCCGCCTTCCTCGCCTTCCTGCTGCCGGCCCGCAGCTCGCTCCTCGCCCTGGTCGGCGACAAACGCGCGCCCTTCGAGGTCACCGGGCGGACGGTCGCCGGGGTGCTCGAGCTCGAGGCCGGGAGCGGCCGCGCGGGAGCCGCCGCGGCCTTCTGGCTGGTCGCCCTCCTCGGGCTGGCCCTCCTCTTCCGCCGCGACCGGCGGCTGGGCGCCTATACGCTCACCCTGGTCGCCGTCCAGTGCCTCGGCCTCCTCGCCCTCTCGCCCGAGATGCTCGGCCACCCGCTGGTCCTCGACCGCTACCTGCTGCCGATCCTCCCCTGGGTGCTCGCCTGGGCGGCCGTCGGTCTGACGGAGCCCTGGCCGGGCCGGGCTCTCAGGCGCGGGCTCCGCGCCGGCCTCGCCGCGCTCCTCGTCGCCGGCCTGGCGCTCGCCGGGCCGCTCCCCGGACGCGGCTTCCTCGCCAGCTCGTTCCTCGGCCACAACGACTTCGTCGCCTTCTTCTGCCCGCGCTCCCATCCCGCGCCGGGAGCCGTGCCCGTCTTCTATCGCGAGATCCTGCGGCGGGAGACCGATGCGCCGGTCCTCGAGTTCCCCTTCATCCCGCTGTGGATCTACGACCACGCCTACTACGCCTATCAGGGCGTGCACGGCCAGGAGGTGCTGGTGGGGTTGGTCGAGCCGCTGCCCGAGCTGCGCTTCCGCCTGCGCAACAGCGTGCCGCCGGCGCCGCGCGACTTCCTGGCCAGCCGCGCCCGCTACCTCGCGGTGCACACGGATCTGCTGGGCGAGGAGGAGCGGCTGGGCGGCCACTGCTGGCCGCTCGTCGCCCGGATGAAGCCGCGCGATCGCCGGCTGCTCGCGAACTCGGGACGCCGGATGGCCGGCTGGCTCGTCGCCCAATGGGGGCCGCCGGACCTCCGCGACGGCACGATCGAGGTGTGGGACCTCTCCCGCCTCCGGCGGCACCTCCAGCCGGCCGGTCCGGACCTCATGGCCATGGGCGGGCCGCGGCGCGCGCCGCCGGAGGAACTCGGCCGGGCCGAGTAAAGGCCCCTACCTCTTCGGCAGCCGATACTCCCCGGAGGGGCCGCGCTGCTTCAACGCGGTGACCCGGCCGTCCTGGAGCTCGAACTCGAAGATCTCGTCCGCGAACTCCTTGATCCGGAACCTGTGCGGCTTCCAGGGCTGGAGCGCCTGGAAGGGCCGCCCGGGGGCCTCGATGCCGAAGGATCCATCCTCTTTGAGGACCACCTGGATCCTGGCGCCGGTGGGCGTCTCGTAGGTCCCGACGTACTTGCGCAGGGTCGCCGCCGCCGAGAGGTCGGCCGCGACGCGCCGGGTGAAGGTCACCTCGGCCTCGTCGAGCGACATCAACGCCCGGTCGACGTCGCCCTGCGGGTTGGTGAGGAAATTGACCGACCACTTGCCGTCCTGCTCGTCGTCGGGCGTCTCGAAGCGGTCGTAATGGAAATGGCTGAGGGGGAGCCGGATCTTGTGGAAGTCGAAGGAGAGGCCGTGGTCCTTCTCGGAGATCGTCAACACCCCGTAGGCGGGATGCTCGTACTCGCCGGCATAGTCCGCGAGGAGGTGCGACGGCCTGGTGCCGGGCACCCGGTCCGCTCCCGCCTTGGAGCGCGCCATCCTGTCCGCCTCCTTGCCCTGCATGCGGATCGCGAGCTGGCGCGCGCTCCAGGGCGTCGGGCTGAGGCCGAGGAGCCGCTCGTAGACCCCGTAGGAGACGATGTTGTAGAGCGGCGCGGCATGGTCGCCGATCACCAGGACGACGACGCCGATCCCATCCTGCGGCATGATCGAGACCTGCGAGTGAAAGCCGTTGATGTCGCCGCCGTGGTAGGCCAGCAGATGGCCGCGGTACGAGGCGGTCCAGCGGCCGGTGCCGTAGACGGAGTTGAGCAGCTCGCCCCAGCCGCGGGATTCGAGCGTCGCGTTGGGCAGGGCGATGGCCGGCGCCAGGGTCTCCTTGACGACGCCGGCGGGCAGCACCTGCCGGCCGTCGACCATGCCGCCGTTGAGCAGCGCGATGACCCAGCGCGAGAGGTCCTGCAGGTTCGAGTTGATCCCGCCGGCCGGCCCCACGGCGACCGATTCCCGATAGTAGGGGATCTCGTAGAGCTCGAACGAGTCGCGGCGCTCCGTGTAGGGGACGCCGTGGTCCGGCTGCCGCACCATGTCGTCGATGGTGAACACCGTGCTCCGCATGCCGAGCGGAGCGAGGATCCGCTCGCGGACGAAGTCCTCCCAGGTCTTTCCCGACAGCAGCTCGACGACGTAGCCGGCGCCGATGTACATCATGTTGTTGTAGAGGAAGGTGGTGCGCAGCGGCCTGGTGGGCTCCAGGTACTGCAGCCGCTCGAAGAGCTCCCGGCGGGTGAGGTCGGACTTGTACCAGATCGTGTCGTGCCGGGTGATGCCGGTGCGGTGGGAGAGCATGTCGCGGATCGACACCTGGCGATTCAGCTCGTCGTCGTAGAAGCGCGCGCTGGGCACGAACTGGCGGACCGGCTTGTCCCAGTCGAGCTTGCCGTCCTCCACCAGCAGGCCGCAGGCCATGGCGGTGAAGAGCTTGCTGTTCGAGGCGATGGGGACCGTCGTCGTGGCGGTGAAGGGGAGCTTCTTGCCGTAGTCGCGGTAGCCGTATCCCCTGGCGAAGACGAGCCGGTCCTTGACCACGATGCCGACGCCGATGCCGGGGACGTTCCAGTCCTTGAGGATCTGGGCCATGGTCTCGTCGAAGCCCGCGAGCTTGGCGTCGACCGAGGCGTCCGCGGCCAGCGCCGACGAGGCTCCGGCCAGGCACGCGGCGGCCAGCCATGCGGCCAGGACGAGAGAGAGAAGGGGACGCCGCTCGCGGTGCATCGCGTGATCGAGGCTCATCATCGCTCTCTTCTCGAGCTCGAGGCTCGTTGGGTGCTCCGGTCAACCGCAGCCGCCGAAGCGCTCGAACAGATCGTGCGCCGGCCAGGTCTTGACGCCGTCGAACGCCTGCCACATCGCGGCGTCCAGCTCGCCGCCCAGCCCGTCCGAATCCTTCGGCCGCGAGTTGAGGAGCGCCACCCAGGTCAGCCCGTTGGCGGCCCTCACCATGAGGGTGGTGGTGCCGTCGAGCGATCCGGCGTGCCACCAGTT
>DATBQN010000409.1:0-5379 GCA_036560825.1 Thermoanaerobaculia bacterium | reverse complement strand
CCGACCGCTGCCTCGACGCTCGTTGCTCGTCGACAGCGCCCGTCGGCCAGCAGCTCGTCTCCTGGAACCTCGTCTCTCCGTTCCTCTCCTGGGACGACGCGGGAGCGACGCCAAGCCGCACGGATCCCGGTCTCAGCTACTTCAGCCACGTCGCCGCCGACGCTCGCGCGGCGAACACCTGCTCGGGCTGGGAGGCGAACGACGACGGCGCCCTCGACGCGTACCGGGGCTACGATCTTCGCTGGCTGACCGGCAGCGCGGACCCGCGTGGTCCGGAGTTCTCGGTGGGCGACCTGATCCCGCTCGACTGGACCGCCAGCCATCAGCAGGCCCTCCTCGACCGCCTCGCGCCGAACCACATCCTCGACCCGGCGGCGCTGCCCGACTTCCAGGTAGCGCCCTATCTGCAGGACCAGCGAGCGCCCGGAGAGACCTTCCTGCGCCTCAAGGACGAGCGCGCCCGGCCGTTGATCCCGACCGGAAAGAACCCCATCGCCGCCTCCCTGCAGGCATTCCGCGCCTGGTACGCCGGCTGCCCGTCAGGAATCTGTCCTCCGGGCGCCGGGTGGAGCGGAGTCGCCGCCGTCGAAGATCCAGGATTCGCCTGCCGCTCCGTCAACCTGCTCGTGGTCGCCGGCCGCGGAGACGACACCTGCGGGGGAGGAGACCAGGCCTGCGCATTGGCCGGAGAGCTCCACGACCGGTTCGGGGTGAAGACCTACGTCCTCAGCTTCGCCACCCCGCTGGCCCCGGGGAGCCTACTGACCTGCCTGGCGGCCAACGGCGGCACGGGATCGCCCATCTTTCCGCAGTCGGTGGAACAGCTGATCCAGGCCTTTAGGATCATCTTGGGGGCGAAGCCATAGGGGACCGCCACTCCGTGGGGCCGGCACCCCGAGGACCGTATGGCGGCTCAGCCTTCCGATCGCTCGGGTCGCGCGGACTGCAGAGTCTCCTGCGCCGAGACGGCCCGCCAGCGCCCGTGCCGGCGGATGAAGACGTCGGTGAAGCGGACGCGCGCCTCGTCGCCCGCGGGTCCGCGGAGGACGTTGACGCCGGTGACGACGGCGGTGCTGCCGTAGGTGCGCACCGCGAGGTCGTCGAGGCGGAGAGAGCGGTAGGCGCCGCCCGCGGCGGGCCCCGCGAGCACCTCCCGCTTGGTGCGCGTCTCGCCGCGGAAGGTGGAGTCGACGAAGCCGTCCGCGAGGAGGTCGTCGAGCGCCGCCGTGTCGTGCGTCCGCAGCGCCTCGACCCAGCGGTGCTCGACCTCCGTGAGCTCCGCGGCTGCCGTCCTGCCCGACGACGCGCAGCCGCCGAGAGACAGCGGGAGGAGCGCCAGGAGCGCTGCGGCGAGAGATCGGCCATCCATGCCGATCATGGTAGCGCGAGCATGGCTCCGCCTGGCCTATGCCGAATCTCTTGATATACTGAGATTCTTTCAGGAGAGCCTCCATGGGACGTCTCATCCTGGCCGCCTGCCTGGTCGTGCCGGCGATGGCCGCTTGCGCCGGCGCGGGAAGGCCCGCGCGGACGGCGGGCGGTGCCGGGGAGCCCGCTCCGCGGGTCCTCGAGTCGCTCGGCGACAAGGATCAGGTGCTCTCGATCGGTCACACGACGACCTGGCACGTCTGGGTGGAAGGCAACGCGCGGCAGGAGGTCGCGGTGCGCCTCCACAACAGCTCGCCCTCGGTCCTGCGGGTGAAGGGCGGGGACGACCAGATCGTCCGCCTGCGCGGAGGCCGGAACCACGAGATCCGGCTCCGCATCACGGCCGTGGGCCTCGGTGCCTCCCGGCTCGGCGCCCAGATCTATTACGACGATGCGCATCGAGAGGCGGTCGCCCTCGCGGAAGTCCTCGCTCCCCTCCTCCGCCAGATCGAGACCGAGTTCGCCGGACGCCGGCGGTCGCTCGCCGGCTCGGGGGCCGACGCCTATCCGCTCGCCGCGGTCTCCCGGCTCGTGGCGGAGACGGAGGCGGCGCTCGAGGAGACCCTCAACTACCCGGAGCTCGCGGCTCTGCGCGATTACGCTGCGGATCGCTTCGCCGGAGCGCGGGCCGAGCTCGGCGCCGAACGCCGGACGGAGGCCCGGCGGCGCGGAGCGCGAGTGGCCCTCGCGGCCTTTTCCGCGGCCGGTTCGCCGGGGCCGCCTCCTGCAGATCGGCCGATCTCAACCATCCGCAAGGAGACCGCGGACTCCGTCCTCGACCAAGTGGCCCGGCTGCTGGCCAAGATCGGCGGGCTCGCCGCCAACCATGACCTGGCCGTCGACCTGTGCATCAGGAGCACCCCCCTGCAGCGGGCGGAGTTCACTATGCGCCCGCTCAAGTATCCGAGAGTCGGGCCGGACACCACGACCGACGGGCGGCTGCCCGCCTATCGCGGCCTCTACGTGTATCGGATGGCGAAACGGGGTGAACGGTCGATCGAATGCGGCTGGCCGGGCGGCACCCGCAAGGACTGCACGCTCGACCTGGTGGACAACTCCCAGCCGATTCTGACTTGCGACTTTCGGGATGGGCTCTGCCAACGGCAGGACGGCTCCGCGGATGCCTGCGGGAGCGGCGAGAGCCGTGGCCGATAACGAGGCTCCCGCCCCCGCTCTCCCCACCCGGCTCGCCCGCCGTTTCGTCGGCTACGTGCTGGGCTTCGGCGTCGCGGTGGGGGCCGGCCTGGCGCCCTTCCTGGGCAAGGTGCGAGTCCCCGGCTTCGCCGCCCTGCTGGGGCTCTTCCCCGAGAGCCTGCAGGGCTCGATGATCCCGCTCTCCGCCTTCCTGATGGGCTTCGTCGCGGTCGCCGTCCAGTTCTATTCCGGCGAGAGCGTCCCGCGGGCAGCCCTTCGCCGGCGGTTCAAGTGGGGAGCGGCGAGCCTGCTCGCCGGCCTGGCCCTCACCGTCGCCCTCTATGGCCTGCTGGTGATCCGCGTGCCCATCGAAGGCGGGCAGAAGAGCCTGCCCATCGTGGTCGCGCTGTCGCGCACCGCCGGATGCCCCTGCCCGTCCACCGACACCGATGGCGAGTGCATCGCGGGGATCTCGTTCCAGCCCCAGGCCATCGAATCCTGCTGGGGCAGCCGTCCGCTCGCCCTGAGCCGCCTCGCCCTGACCTTCTGTTACCTGCTGCTCACGGGAGGCTTCGGAGCGCTGATCGGCATCCTCCTGCTCCAGGAGGAAGGAAAGAAGAAGGCCGCCGACCGTCGCGGCCGCTGACTCCTGATCCGAGGGGCTCGACCCTAGCGGATCAGCGGCCGGTTGAGCTCGGTGCGGAAGGCGGCCGGATCGGAGCTCGACTCCGGACCCGCGAGGTAGACCTCCCAGAGGTCCGGAGCGGCAGCGTAGCCCGCGGCCTTGATCCACGCGTCGAGCTCCCCCCAGGCGTCGCCGAGCTTCTCGTAGGGCCCGTGGTAGACCGTCCTCACCACCTTCGCGGCGGGCAATTCGCCGGGCGTCACGCGGCCCGCGGCGGAGATCGGGCCGGCGACGGGCACGCCGATCTCGAAGTCGAAGATCCCCGGGTCCATCCGCAGATGGTGCGAGAACCACGGCCCGGCGGCGGCGACGCCCTGCGCCGCGACCGCCGCCATCAGCTCCTGGTGGCCCGGACCCATCACGTTTCGGATCTCCGCCCGCGGGATGGTGAGCCGGATGACGGCGGCCGGCTGGGCGGTGGTCTGTACGATCTGCGGTTCGTCGAGCATGGGAGTCTCCTCATGGGCGTCTAGAGGGGGGCGCCCTCTTCGCATTATCTCTTCTCCAGGGGCGGCGGGATCGTCCTTCGGGTGAAATGGATCCTCCCTCGACCGCACTTCGTGCAGGCGTCCTACTCGCGCCTGCCTCCAAGCTCGCGGGGAGCGAGCGTTGCGCCTGGACAAGGGAGATCTCCGAGCACGGATAACCGCATGGACCGCTGCCCGTTCGACGGTCTCTTGGCTCTGACACTGCTCGTCCTCGCCGGCTGCGCCGGCCAGCCAGCGCCCAAAACGGCGACCTCGGGGCAGCCTCCGCCACCCCCGATCGTCCACCTCCTGTGCCACGCGGGTACCCGCAACGTCGGCTTCGCCGCCGTCGGGGTGCCGGAGGGCGAGCGCCCGGTCGCGGCCGCCCTCACTCCGCGCTACGCCTGGGTGCTGTTCCAACCGGCCCGGCTGCTTCGCATCGACCGCGCCGGCGGCGCGACGGTGCAGATGCTGGTCGGCGGCGACCGGGAGGCGTGGGACGCCCTCGACGCCGATCCGCTCGACGGCTCGGTCTGGATCGGCGAAGAGCACCCCTTCTCGCTGCACCACGTGACCCCCGACCTCCGCCTGACGAACGTCGAGGTGCAGCGGGTCCAAGGGGACGGCGCCTTCAACCGCCTGCTGGTCGGACGAGACGCGCTCTACGTCAGCGCCGCCGGCGCGGACGATCAGGTCTGGCGCATCGAGCGTACCGGTCATTTCCTCGCCAAGGCATTCCCCTCTCGTCACGAGGAGACGGAGGGCGAGCCGCGCCGCCTCGGCCGCGGCTTCTCACACCTGGCGCACTCCCCCGACGGCGGAGTCGTCTTCTGGGATGGCGCGCAGAAGAAGGCCTTCGCCCCCGACGCGAGCGGCGCCTGGGTCCCCAGCGCGGTCAACTGGTTCGACGCGGATCCTAGCCCGGGGCGCGCGGTCAAGGGCGTCGGCGTGGGGAGCAAGGACGAGATGTGGTACCTCTACGAGGGAGGCTTCCGGACGCTCTTCTTCTGGAAGGGCCAGCCGATCTTCTTGAGCAGCCACGCGAGCGGGCTGAAGGCCTCGGCGACGGTGCTCGTGGTGCCGGCGTCCGGCGGCGGCGAGGCGCGCGAGCTGTTCGACCGCTGCGACAAGGCGTACCTCCTCGACGTGGTGAGCGACACGACCGGCTACGTGGCGCTCACCCACGAGGGGGCGGTGATCGGCGACTTCGCCACCTCCCCTGACCTGCCATGAGCGCTGCTCGACGAAGCCTCGGCGCGCGTCTGACCGGCGTCGTTCATCCGGGTGAGAGGAGCCTCGGGCGGTACCCCGCGCGCCGCCGTCAGGCGCGCCGTGCGACGAGGAGGAGCTGCCGCGCCCAGGCGCTGCGGCGGCCGGGTGGGACCGTCCGCTCGAGCCGCTGCGCCACGCCCGGCCGCGGCAGGACGCGCCCTCCGATGCCGGCGAAGTGGCCGTACAGGATCTCGCGCTCGGGCACGAAGCCCGCTCGCCGCAGACCGGCGGCGAGCGCCGCCGGGTCGTAGGCGGTATAGCGCTCGGGCCGGCGGCCGGGGCGCCAGCTCCAGGGCTTGCTCGCCGCGAGCAGCAGGCTGTGCCGGTTCATGGCGCTGAGACAGAGAGTGCCGCCCGGCGCGAGCACGCGGGCCGCTTCCGCGAAGAAGCCCG